>CAZOEX010000147.1:0-6223 GCA_964578925.1 uncultured Gemmatimonadota bacterium
TGTCCATCAGGAAGGCGATGTTCTTCACGTGATCGTCCTGGTTCCGGCCGAGCACGTTGAACACCATGCGCCGGAACTGCTGCTCGACGGCGTCCATGCCGATGTCGAGCTGCCGCAGGACCAGCAGGGCCTCCTCGTAGCTGTGGGCGCCGGCCTGGTTGAAGTCGAGATGAGCCATCCCGGCGAGCGAGAGCATGTGGATCTTCTTGCCATCGGTCGTCCGATCGAAGCGGCGGGTCATGAAGTGCCGGCGGCCGGCTTCCTCGAACAACCGGCACTCGGTCATCTCCACGCCGGCGGCGTCTGCCATCAGGGCATAGGCGTACTCGATCGCGCCGTAGCCGCGGGGATCGCTCAGCTCCTCGTCGTCCGGTCGGCGGACGCCGTCGAACTTCAGGATCCAGTGCTCGAATCCGGAGCCCGCCTCGATCTGGCCGGATCGGACCTCGTCGGTCGCGGGGTTCCAGGCGATCAGGGCCTTGGCCCGGGCGCCGCCCGCCGAGGTGCCGACACGCAGGAGCTGGGTTAGCGCCGCCTCTTCGGTGCCCGGCTCGAGCACGACGGTCAGCTGCTTCCTCGCGGCCAGGATGCGCGCGGCGAGGTCGGCGAGGGCGTTTACCTCGATCACGTCGCCCGGTGACGCGTCCGGGCCGGTCGCGGGATGGAACTCCAGCGCGCCCATCCCGCGCGTCCCGACGTAGCATAGGCGCTCGATCGGCCGGAAGTCCGCGGGCGTCCGTCCCTGCCGGGCGAGCCAGGCGTCGATCAGGGCGTTCCCGAACTTGTCGGGCAGCGAGTCGGCCAGCATGCCCGGAAGTCCGTGGAAGCTCTCGCGAGCGAGCGCCGGGAAGGCGTGCGGGGCGCGCGTCAGCGGCATCGTGAGCGGCGCGACCTCGATGCCGCTGCCGGTGAAGACGGGATCGTACTGAAAGCGGGCGTAGTCCTCGTCGTCCGCCTGCGAGACCGCCCCGATCCTGCGCCCCCAGAGCCTGACCTCCGCGAGATCCATCAGGCGTCCTCGCCCCAGCTCCACGGCTCATCGGGTCCCGCCTCGCTCTCGCTCGAGCTCGCCCGCTGCCGGGCGTGCCCGCCGGCGCGCAGGAGCTCCATCGGCTCGGGCCGGGCCGGCGGCAGGAGCGCCTCGAGGCCCTCGAGGAGGTCGAGTGCGCGCAGCACCCGCAGGAAGCTGGTGAGCTGGGCCGATTCCCCGGCCTCCATGCGCTCGAGGGTCCGCTTCGATATGCCCGCATCCCGCGCCAGCGCCGCCTGGGTCAGGTTTCGCGCCAGGCGCGCCGCGCTCAGCCGCTCGCCGATCTCCGCCAGCACCGCTTCGTCCGTTTGCCGCGTCGCGAATCGCATGACTCGTCATCTTTAGCGAGTAGAAGATATATTTGCTATCTACACGCCAATTATGACGACTTCCTGTGTATCACGCAAGAGGGGATGTTCGCCGCTACTGGCGAGTTGTAAGCGAAAATAGCGATTAATTCGTCATAGTCGACGATGTGCGTTGCCCCGGGAACCCGCTTGGGATGCGGAACCGGAGCGCACGTGAGGCCCTCCCGCCTCCGGCCATTCCCCCTGCCGGCACGGAGACGGAAGGACCGTCACGTGATCGCCATCAATCATCAACGCGTCATCGGAGTCTCACGGCCGCCACATGGGATGCTCGTCGTCGGCCGAGTGGTCGGTCAGCCGGGTGAGGCCCGTTCCGGCCGGCGTGATCGAGTAGATTTCCCAGTTCCCGTCACGGTCGGAGTCGAACGCGAGGCTACCCTGGTCCCCGCTCCAGGTCGAGCCGAAGTCCGCCCCGCCGTCGTTCGTCACGCGGGTCTGGTTCGAGCCGTCCGCATGCATCACGTAGATCTCCCGGTTCCCGTCGCGATCGCTGAAGAAGGAGATCTCCGGGTCCGTGGGCGACCCCGTGGCGGTGGCCGGAGAGCACTCGAAGTCCGGGCTGTTCGTCAGGTTGACCTGGTTGCCGCCGTCGGGATCCATGCTCCAGACCTCGCCGTCGCCCGTGCGGTTCGAGAAGAAGACGATCTTCGAGCCGTCGGCGAGCCACACGGGCTCCGAGTCGGTGTCGGGATCGTCGGTGATGCGCTCGAGATTCGACCCGTCGGGGTCCATCAGGTAGATCTCGGCGTTGCCGTCGCGGTCGCTGGCGAGGGCGATTTTCGAACCGTCGGGCGACCAGGCCGGATGGCGGTCGACGGCGGCGGCGGTCGTCAGCCGCGTCACGCTCGTACCGTCCACGTTCATGACGTAGACGTCGGTGTTGCCGGCGGCGCGCGTAGAGGCGAAGACGATCTGGGAGCCGTCCGGCGACCAGCCGATGTCGCCGTCGGCCGCCGAGTGGTTCGTCACGTTGACCATCTCCGAGCCGTCCGGCGTCATCAGGTAGACCTCGCGGTTCCCGTCCCGATGCGTCTCGAAGGCGATGAGATCCCGGTTGAAGTCGAAGGGATCGGGCTCGGGTTCAGGATCGGGCTCGGGATCGGGATCAGGGTTCGTCGGCCCGGGATCGGGGTCCGGATCCGTGGCGCTTTCGGATCCGCAGCCGAGGGCCAGCAGGCTCGCGAACAGGACGGCGAACGGGACGGTGGAGCGCGGCAGGGGGATGCGCAGCATGATGATCCTCCTTCGTGGGACGGTTGTGTCTTCCACCGAGCCTCACGCAGTCGCGGCGCGAATCCGGACACGGATGGATTTCTTTCTACGGACGCCCCCCCCGCACTACTCTTCCGATTGTCATGGACGAGACGGGGACGGTCACCGAAATCCTCAGGCGGGCCCAGGGCGGCGATCGCGACGCCCTGGATCGTCTCTTCGGCCTCCTGTACGAGGAGCTGCGCGAAATCGCGCGCGGACGCCTTCGCCGCCTGCCCGGCCACGCCACCCTCCGCACGACGGCGCTGATCCACGAGGCCTGGGTCCGGATGGCGGCGCAGGAGGGCTTCGACTTCGAAGACCGCAACCACTTCTTCGCCTACGCCTCGCGCGCCATGCGCTCGGTCCTCGTCGACCACGCCCGCCGCCGCCGGGCCGACAAGCGCGGCGGCGACAGGGTCCGGGTGCCCCTCATGGACCACGACCTGCCGGTCGAGGAGCAGATGGACTTCATCCTGGCGCTGGACCAGGCGCTGACCCGCCTCTCGTCGGTGGCCGAGCGGGCCTGTCGCGTGGTGGAGTGCCGCTACTTCGGGGGACTCACCGAGAAGGAGACCGCGGAAGCGCTCGGCGTCACGGACCGCACGGTGCGGCGCGACTGGACGAAGGCACGCGAGTGGCTGTACCGGGCGCTCGGCCCCGAGGCCGCCACGCGCACCGAACCCGGCTGGAGCACCTCGTGAGGCCGCCCGCCGGTCGTTCGTCGGTGCCGGAGCGCGCGCCGTGATCGCGCCGGTCGACTTCCTCGCCACCCCGGTCGGCGAGCATCTGCCGGAGCTTGTGCGCGGGGCGTTCGACCGGGCCGAAGCGGGGTTGGCGACCCGCGGAGATCCCGACGCCCGGAGCATCGAGACGGCCGCGACCGCGGACACCGGCGTCGCCGACGGCCGATTCGGTCCGTACCGCGTCACGGGCGAGATCGGGCGCGGCGGCATGGGACGGGTCTACGAGGCGGAGCGGGCCGACCGAACGTACGATCGCCGCGTCGCCATCAAGACGGTGCGCTTCGCCGGAGGCGGGGGGCTCGCGGAGGGATTCGAGGCCGAGCGCCGGATCCTGGCCGGGCTCGAGCACCAGAACGTCGCACGGCTCTACGACGCCGGGACGACTCCGGACGGCGTCCCCTACTTCGTCATGGAGCTCGTCGAGGGGCGGCGGATCGACGTCTACTGCGAGGAGGAGAAGCTCTCCGTCGGCGAGCGCCTGGCCCTGTTCGACCGCGTCTGCGGGGCGGTCGAGTACGCGCACGGCCGGCTGATCGTGCACGGCGACATCAAGCCGGGCAACATCCTGGTGACCGACGACGGGGTTCCGAAGCTCCTCGACTTCGGGGTGGCGCGATTGCTCGAGCCGGAAGCGGACGGGCAGCGGGGACCGGGCAACGGGGGCCGGGAGTCTCCCCCGGCGAATGGAAGCGGCGGACCCGCGCTCCTCGCGCTCACTCCCGAGTACGCGAGCCCCGAGCAGCTCCGGGGCGCGCCCGCGTCGACGGCCGCCGACGTCTACGCCCTCGGCATCCTGCTCTACGTGCTGCTCGCGGGACGGCATCCCTACCCGCCGGTTCGGCGCACGCGGGCGGAGGTCGAGCGCGTGATCCGCGAGACGACGATCGCCCCGCCGAGCGATGTGATCCGGCCGGAGGACGGCGCGCGCCGGCGCCGGCTGCGGGGCGACGTCGACGCGATCGTCATGGCGGCGATCCGGCCGGAGCCGGACCGGCGCTACGGCTCGGTCGGCGCGCTTCGGCGCGACCTGCGCGATCACCGGGATGGGCTTCCGGTCTCCGCGCGCCCCACGACCTGGCGCTACCGTACGGCGAAGTTCGCGCGCCGGCACCGGGTGGGGCTCGCCGCCGCGGCCCTCGTGTTCCTCTCGCTCGGCGCGGGGCTGGCGGGCACGGCCTGGCAGGCCCGGGAGGCCGAACGGCAGGCCGAGCGCGCGGAGCGGACGCGCGACTACCTGATCGGTTTGTTCGAGACCTTCGACCCGGACGCGGCGGGCACGGGCGCGGTCACGGCCGAAGAGCTACTCGACCGGGGGGCCGAGCGCCTCGGCCAGGTCCTGGCGAACCAGCCCGCGGAGCGGGCCGAGCTCGGCGTGGTGCTGGGGGGCCTGTACCAGCGGATGGGCCTGTACGAGAAGGCGCGGGCCCTGCTGGCTTCGACCCGGACGGACCTGCTGACCGCCCGCGGCGAGCGGCACCCGGAGACGGCGGCGGCCACCGCGGTGCTCGCCAGTGTGCTGTACGACCAGGGCGAGTACGCGGAGGCCGAGGAGCTGGTCCGCGCCGCGCTCGCCACGCAGCGCGAGCTGTTCGGGGACGCGGACACGGCGGTGGCGAACTCGCTCGGCAGCCTGGGTTCCATCCGGAGCGCGCAGGGAGAGTGGGAAGAGGCCGAGGAGCTGTACGGCCGGGCGCTCGCCATCAACCGGCGACACGGAACGCGGGAGCAGGTGGCGATCGACCTCAACAACCTGGGCGTGGTCCACCTCCGGCAGGGCGACTACGACGAGGCCGTACGGCTGCACGAGGAGGCGCTCTCCATCCGCCGGGAGATCTACGGAGACCGACACACGAAGGTCGCCTACAGTCTGCTGAACCTCTCGGAGGCGCACAGCTCGGCGGGGCGATACGACGAGGCCGAGCGTCTGCTGCGCGAGTGCATCGCGCTCCGCCGCGAGCTCCTCGGCGACGAGCATCCGCACACGGCGCTCGCCATCAACAACCTGGGGAGCACCCTCCAGCGGGCCGGCGACCTGGAGGGCGCCCGGGCGGCCCACGAGGAGGCGCTGGCTCTGCGCCGAGCGGCGCTCGGGGAAGATCATCCCGACGTGGCCGCCAGTCTCAACAACCTCGCCGTCGTCGCCTACTTCGAAGGCGACTACTCGGGCGCCGCCGATCGCTTCGCGGAGGTACTGCGGATCTGGCGCGTCCAGCTCGGCGAGACACATCCCAATGTGCTCACGGTGATGAACAACCTGGGCGCGGCGCGGCGCGAGGCGGGCGAATACGCGGCGGCCGAGCGCGTTCTGCGCGAGGTGCTGCGGCTGCGGCGTGAGGTCCTGGGGGACGGCCATCCCGACATCGGCCAGAGTCTGAACAACCTGGCGATCGTCCTCCACCGGATGGGCGCGATTGCCGAGGCCGAGCGCACCTTCCGCGAGACCATCGCGAGCTGGCGCGCCTCGCTCGGCGACGAGCACCCGAACGTCGCCTCCGGGCTCGGGGACCTGGGACGCCTGCTGACGGAGACCGGCCGCGCCGCCGAGGCCGAGGGCCCGCTGCGGGAAGCCGTCGCGATCCGCGAGGCCGCCCTCGAGCCGGACGCCCCGCTCCTCGTCTCGAGCCGCGCCTGGCTCGGGCTGGCGCTCGCCGACCTCGGCCGCCGCGAGGAGGCCGCCGAACTGCTCGAGCCGGCCTACCCGCTGCTCGAGGAACGGTGGGGCCCGGACGACGAGGTGGTGACGCGCGTTCGGGTCGCGCTCGAGGAGGGCGGCGGCGCGGTGCGCTGAGAGCCATGCGCCGCCCGGGCCGAGGGCCTCCGTGCCCTAC
>CAZOEX010000148.1:0-6157 GCA_964578925.1 uncultured Gemmatimonadota bacterium
GCGCGAGCTGAAGAACGCGCGCGAGCTGGTGAACTCCACCGTGAAGGACGGAGGCACCGTGCTCTTCGTGTGCACGAAGCCCCAGCTGGCGGAGATCGTCCGGACCGAGGCCGAGCGCTGCGGCGCGTTCTACGTGACGGAGCGCTGGCTCGGCGGCATGCTGACCAACTTCCAGACGATCAAGAAGCAGATCCGGCGGCTCAAGGAGCTGGAGCGCGGCATGGAGGAGAACGCCTTCGAGTACTACACGAAGAAGGAGCAGCTCCTCCTCGACCGGGAGATGATGAAGCTCAACCGGTACCTCTCGGGCATCAAGGAGATGAACCGGCTGCCGAGCCTCGTCTACGTGGTCGATGCCAACAAGGAGGAGATCGCGGTCAAGGAGGCCAACCGCCTCGACATTCCGGTCGTCGCGATCGCCGATACGAACGCCGATCCGGACTACCTGACCGTGCCGATCGCGGGCAACGACGACGCGATTCGTTCCGTGCAACTCATCACGCGCGTGATCGCCGACGAGATCGCGATCGCCCGCCAGCAGCGACCGGAGGGCAAGGAAACGGCCGGCGAGCAGGGCGCCTACACCTACTCGTCCGACGTGGGCGAGGCGGAGGCCGCGTCCGGGAAGCGGAAGAAGCGGCCCAAGAGGCGTCCGCGTCCGGAGATGATTCGGCAGCGGCGTCACTCTGCGGAGGACGGCGAAGAGGCGGAGGACGGCGAAGAGGCCGATGACTCCGGAGCGGCGGAAGAGGAGACCGCGGAAGCCGCCGGCCCCGATGATGATGCCCCCGCCGCCGAAGCCGGCGAGGACGATTCCAAGCCGAAGGCGGCGGCCGTGGCGGCGGAAGCCGAAGCCGGCGGCGGCACGGACGATACGGGAGACGACGGAGGCTCATCCTGAGACCGACTCATCGATGGGCCACCCCCGGGTGGCCCTTTTTTTTGGAATGATGGCGTGAATTGCGGGGCCACGCTCCCCGCAGTGAAAGAAGAAGGAAGAGAGATATGTCGATATCGGCGAAGTCGGTGAAATCCCTCCGCGACCGTACGGGCGCGGGGATGATGGACTGCAAGAAGGCCCTCGAAGAGGTCGGGGGAGACGAAGAGCAGGCGATCGATCTGCTCCGCAAGTGGGGCGCGGCCAAGGCCGCCAAGCGCTCGGGGCGCGAGACGACCGAGGGCATGGTCCACGTGGCCTCGTCGGATGGCGCCTACGCGATGGTGGCGGTCTCCAGCGAGACCGACTTCGTGGCCCGCAACGAGGAATTCCAGGACTTCACCGAGCGACTGACACGCGCCGTGCTCGAGTCGGATCTCCCGGTCGGCGAGGTCGTCGACGGCGAGACCCTGCTCGAGCGCGAGGAGTTCACCCCGTTCGCGAAGGAGCTGACCAAGCTCCGCGCGAAGATCGGAGAGAACATCACCATCTACCGGGCCGTGCGGATTCAGCCTGCGGCGGATGGTACGGCGGCCTCGTACGTCCACTTCGGCGGCAAGATCGGCGTCCTGGTCGAGCTGGCCGGCGGCTCGGGATACGAGGAGGCGGCACGCGACGTGGCGATGCACGTGGCGGCGACGGACCCGATCGGCGTCTCGCCCGACGACATTCCCGCGGAGGAGCGTGAGCGCGAGCGGAAGCTGCTCGCCGAGCAGGCCGAGGCGGAGGGCAAGCCGGAGGCGATCGTGGAGAAGATCGTCGAAGGCCGGATGCGCAAGTTCTACGAGCAGAACGCGCTCCTGCTGCAACCGTTCGTGAAGGACCCGGACATCACGATCCAGCAGCGTCTCGAGAGCGAGACGGACGGGCTCACGGTCCGCCGCTTCGTCCGCTTCCAGATCGGAGACTGAACTTTCCGGAGCAGTCCGCACTCTCGACAGATTTCAGTGGAAGGCAGGGGGGGATGGCCGATCTGAAGTACCCGCGTGCGCTCGTGAAGCTCTCCGGCGAGTCTCTCGCCGGGGAGCGCGGTTTCGGCATCGAACCCAGCGTGGTCGAGAAGCTCACGCGGGAAATCGGCGAGGTCCACGCGGCCGGAGTGGACCTCGGGCTCGTCGTGGGGGGCGGCAACATCGTCCGCGGTACCGTGGCCAGCAAGCAGGGAATGGACCGGGTGTCCGCCGACTACATGGGCATGCTCGCCACGGTCATCAACGCCCTCGCCCTCCAGGACGCCCTCGAACGCTCCGGCGTAGAGACCCGCGTCATGACCGCGATCCGGATGGAGCAGCTCGCCGAGCCGTACATTCGACGCCGGGCGCTCCGCCATATCGAGAAGGGTCGCGTCGTCCTCTTCGCGGGCGGAACCGGCAATCCCTATTTTTCTACCGACACGGCGGCCGTGCTCCGCGCCATCGAGATGAACGCGGACGTGATCCTGAAGGCTACGCGAGTCGACGGGGTCTATTCGGCCGATCCGGAAGTCGACCCGGATGCCGAGTTGCTGACGGACCTGACGTACCGGGACGTGCTGAATCGGGATCTCCGGGTGATGGACGCCGCGGCGATTTCGCTGTGTCGCGAGAACGATCTCCCCGTGATGGTGCTGAACATCCGGGAGCCAGGCGCGATCCTCGCCGCCTTGCGCGGTGAGCGAATCGGGACGCTCGTAACCTGAAGAGGCGGTCATGACCAGCGACATTCTCAAGCAAGCGTCGGCGCAGATGGACAAGAACCTCGAAGCGGTCACCCGGGAGTTCTCCGGGGTGCGCACCGGAAAGGCCAGTCCGGCCCTGCTGGAATCGGTGCAGGTCGCCGCGTACGGGTCGCTGATGCCCCTGAAGCAGACGGCGACGATCACGGCTCCGGAGCCCGCGCTGCTCGTCGTGCAGCCCTGGGACACCACGCTCACGAAATCGATCGCGAAGGGCATCCAGAGCGCCGACCTGGGACTCAACCCGGCGGTCGACGGCAACCTCATCCGCGTCTCCATCCCGCCGCTCAACGAAGAACGCCGCAAGGAGATGGTGAAGCTGCTGCACCGGATGGCCGAAGAGGGCCGGATCGCCGTGCGGCACACCCGACAGAAAGCGAAGTCGGAGATCGAGAAGCAGGGCAAGGAGGGCGACATCTCCGAGGACCAGATGCACCGTGAGCTCGAGAAGTTGCAGGAGCTCACCGATGAGCACATCGAGAAGATCGACAAGGCCCTGGAGCGCAAGGAAGCGGAGGTCATGGAGGTATGACCGCGTCCACCCCGCGAGAACCCTTCGGTCGTCGCCCGCTGCCCGCGCGCTCCGATTGGCGACGCGCGCTCGCCGTCTACCGGGGAGGACGAAGCCGCGCTCTCACCGCGGATGAGAAACGCCGCATCGCGGCGGCGACGGGCGACGCACCCACCGAACGGCCGCCGGAGCCCGGTGCCGGGAACGGCGCGGCCCGCCCGGCGCGGACGACGGCGCCCGGGTACGGCGTCCCCGTGCCGGAAAAGCCCGGCTTCCATCGCAACGCAGGCAACTGGCGCAATCGACTTTCGGGGGAGAGGACTCACGGCGACGCTGCCGCCGACGACTGAGCGCTTCGCTCCGATCGATGATCGCGACGACGCCGCCCGGGATGGGCTCGAGGGGCGGCTGGCGGCGCATCTACACGCAGCTCCGGATCTGCTCCCGAGGGATGCCACCGTACTCGTCGCGCTCTCCGGCGGCCCCGACTCCGTCGCGCTCGCCCACCTGCTCCACCGTCTTCGATCCGACTGGAGCTGGCGCCTCGTCGCCGGGCACTTCGACCACGGAGTGCGCGCGGGAGGAGCGGAGCGGGCGGCCCGCCTGCGCGACTCTCTCGTGCCGGATGGCGTCCGTCTCCTCGTGGGCCGACCCGAGGCTCCCCTCGACCGGGATCACGCGACGCTCCGCCGGGCTCGCTACGACTGGCTGCGCAGGGCCGCGTCCCGAGTCGGCGCGACGCGCATCGCGACGGGGCATCAGCGCGACGACCACGCCGAGACGATCCTCTTCCGGATCCTCCGCGGCACGGGCAACCGGGGCCTGGCGGGAATCCCGGCCCGGCGGGGATCGATCGTCCGCCCGCTGCTCGGCTTCGGACGATCTGAGCTGGCGACGTGGCTGACGACGCGGGGCATCGAGCCTCTGGACGATCCCTCCAACCGGGATCGCCGGTACGCGCGCAGTCGGCTCCGGCACGGCCTCTTGCCGGCTCTCGAGGCGGAGCCGGGGGGCGGAGTTTCCGACCTGCTGGTCGCGATCGGAGATGCGGCCCGCCGGGTCGAGGAGACGACGGTGCCCGTGGCGGAACGGGTGCTCGCGTCGTTCGAGGCGGGGGCGCCCGATGCATGGCCCGCCGAGCTCAGGGCCGAAGCTCTGCGACTCGCGGCACGACGGCACGGCGTCCGTCTGACGGAGTCGGCGGCCCGCACGGCGGCGACGAAAATGCTCGAGCTGACCAGCGGACACGGACTGGATCTGGGAGGCGGTCTGCGCCTGGAGAGGACGTTCGACAGCTGGAGGGCGTGTCGGGCCCGACCCGCCGGGGGTTCAGCGCCGGACGAGCCCCTACCCATCGAATCGCCCGGGCGCGGCGAGGGCCGGTTGCGGCTCGACGGACGCACCTACCGCGTCCGGTGGCATGCCGGAGGGGAGCCGCTATCGGGGCGCACGTCCGTTGCTCTGTACGTACCCGCCGACCATTATCCCCTCTCGATCCGGGGATGGTCGGCCGGCGATCGGATCGCCCTGCCGGGCGGCAGCCGCAAGTTGGGTCGGCTGATGAGCGCCGAGCGCGTGCCGGCGCGAGAGCGGTCCGCGGTGCCGATCGTGACAGACCGCGAGGGGCGTATTCTCGCTCTGCTGCGGGAGGGGCTGACCCATCGGATCGATCGTGACGCGAGAAGTCGACAGGCGAATCTGGTACTCGAGGTCGAGAATGTCGAAGACAGTTGACGGCGCGAAAGGCGGGACGAAAGTGGAGACGGTCCCCGACGGTCACTGGCTGACGCGCTCGGAGGACCGCGATCCGGCCAGGATCATCTACACGGAGGAAGAGATCCAGCGTCGCGTCACGGAGATGGCGGCCGACATCACGGACTTCTACGGGGACGACGGCGATCTGCTCGTGCTCGGCCTGCTCAAGGGCTCCTTCATCTTCCTCGCCGACCTCGTTCGGGCGATCGACCGGCCGCTCCACGTCGATTTCATCGTGGCCTCGAGCTACGGATCGGGAACAACTACCTCCGGAAATGTTAGACTTCTGTACGATCCGATGGCGCCGATCGCCGACCGGCACGTGCTCCTGGTCGAGGATATCGTCGACAGCGGGAACACCGTGAACCGGCTCGCCGAGGCGCTGGGCCGGCGCGACCCGAAGTCGCTCGAGCTCTGCGCCCTGTTGCACAAGCATCTGGCGCCGGAGCTCACGCTGGAGCCGCGCTGGACGGGCTTCGACGCGCCGTCGGAATTTCTGGTCGGTTACGGCCTCGACCATGCGGAAGACTTCCGCCACCTGCCGTTCGTGGCGGGTCTCTGATACAACATCTGGCGTTTGCATGACACCGAAAGACGAAAACCAGGGCTCGAACCAGAACCTCGGCCGCTACCTGCGAGCCGCGTCGTTCTGGATTCTCATCTTCCTGATTCCGCTCGCCATCTACGAGCTGATGGGGACGGCGCAGGAGGCCGAGAAGGAGCTCACCTACACCGAGTTCCGCGAACAGCTCGCCTCGGACAACATCTCGAGCGTCACGATCATCGAGGGGCGCGAGATCGAGGGTGTGCTGAAGACTCCGTTGCAGGAGCAGGGCGAATCGGCGTCCAACTTCCGCACGCTTCTCCCGACCGAGGCCACCGAGGAGCTGCTTACGCGCTTCGAAGACGCCGGTGTGAACGTCCAGGCGGAGGAATCCGGCCCCGACTGGGTCAGCTATCTGGGAGCACTTCTACCGTGGCTCCTCATCATCGGACTGTGGATCTTCCTCTTCCGCCAGATGCAATCCGGGGGGTCCCGTGCGTTCAGCTTCGGCAAATCGAAGGCGAAGCTCCTGACGGGCGACACGCCGAAGGTGACCTTCGCCGACGTGGCGGGGGCCGATGAAGCGAAGCAAGACCTGCAGGAGATCATCGAGTTTCTGAAGGATCCGGCCAAGTTCCGCCGGCTCGGCGGCCGCCTTCCGAAAGGCGCGCTGCTCGTGGGGCCGCCCGGCACCGG
>CAZOEX010000149.1:0-6137 GCA_964578925.1 uncultured Gemmatimonadota bacterium
GGCACGAGCGCCGCCACCGAGTCGATCACGACGACGTCCACGGCGCCCGAGCGGACGAGGACCTCGGCGATCTCGAGCGCCTGCTCGCCGGTGTCCGGCTGCGACACAAGCAGGTTCTCGACGTCGACCCCCAGGCGCTCGGCGTAGTTCACGTCCAGGGCGTGCTCGGCGTCGATGAACGCGGCCACGCCTCCCGCCTTTTGGGCGTTCGCGATGACGTGGAGGGTGAGGGTCGTCTTCCCCGAGGACTCGGGACCGTAGACCTCCGTCACCCGGCCGCGCGGGATGCCCCCCACGCCGACCGCGTGATCGAGCACCAGGGCGCCGGTGGGGATCGCGGGGATCGACACGCGGGCGTTCTCGGACCCCAGCCGCATGATCGCTCCCTTGCCGTGCTGCCGCTCGATCTGGTTGATCGCCACGGACAGGGCCTTCTTCTTCTCGTCGGTAAGCTCCAGTGCCATCGTTCCTCGCTCTCGCTTCCTCGATTCTTCGGGTCGGGCGGCCGGGCGGCCGGCGCAGGAGTGATCATAGAACACCCCTCCGACTTTCGCAATTTGTTCGGGTACGTTTCGGGTGCCGGTCGCAACCTGTCAAGTACGAGTCTGCCGCTGCATGTCAACGCGTTCTCAACCCGCGTGCTTGCCGCGGGACCGCCGCGGGGCGACGATTTCCGCTGCGTACCGGCGGTCCGGGATCACCACGCAGTACGGCGGGAGAACCAATGAGCGAGGCTGACGATCGGATTCCTTCGGCCGAACGTTTCGAGGGGCTCGGGACCTTCTACCTCGGTTCCGTGCAGCCGGGCATCGGGCCCGACGAAGGGGACGAGGCGGGGGGAGCGGAACGCGTCGATCCGTTCCTCTACGATGCGAAGGATCTGACGACCCACGCCGTCGCGCTCGGGATGACCGGCAGCGGCAAGACGGGTCTCTGCATCACGCTGATCGAGGAAGCGGCGCTCGACGGCGTGCCCACGATCGCGATCGATCTCAAGGGCGACATCGCCAACCTGATGCTCACCTTCCCGAACCTCGAAGCCGACGACTTCCTTCCCTGGATCGACGAAGCGGAGGCGGAGCGCGAGGGCCGGAGTCCGAAGGAGCAGGCCGAAGCGACGGCCGAGCTGTGGCGTGCCGGCCTGGCGGGAAGCGGCCAGGACGGAGCGCGAATCCGCCGCCTGAAGGACGCGGTCGAGATGACCGTCTACACGCCCGGCGCCACCCACGGCCGTCCCCTCGCCGTCCTGCGCTCCTTCGCCGCCCCGTCGGAGGCGGTGCGCCGGGATGCCGACGCCCTCGGCGACCGGGTCATGTCGGCCGTCTCCGGGCTCCTGGCCCTGGTCGGCCGCGAGGCGGACCCGCTGCAGAGCCGGGAGCACATCCTCCTTTCGCGCATCCTCCACGACCGCTGGAAGGAAGGCGAGGACCTGGATCTCGCGGGGCTGATCCACGCGGTCCAGGAGCCCGGATTCGACAAGCTCGGCGTGATGGACATCGAGTCCTTCTTCCCGGCGGACGACCGCTTCGCGTTCGCCGCCCGGCTGAACAACCTCATCGCGGCCCCCGGCTTCGACGCCTGGCTGCGAGGCGACCCGCTCGACATCGCTTCTCTGCTCTGGACCCCCGAGGGAAAGCCGCGGATCTCGATCGTCTCGGTCGCCCATCTCGACGAGGCCGAGCGCATGTTCTTCCTGACGATGCTGCTGAACGAGACGGTGGCCTGGGTGCGATCTCAGACGGGGTCGAGCTCGCTGCGCGCGCTTCTCTACATCGACGAGGTGTTCGGCTACCTGCCGCCGACGGCGAAACCGCCGACGAAGCCGCCCCTGTTGACGCTCCTCAAGCAGGCGCGGGCCTTCGGCTTCGGCGTCGTCCTCTCGACGCAGAATCCGGTCGATCTGGACTACAAGGCGCTGAGCAACGCCGGCACGTGGTTCCTCGGCCGGCTGCAGACGGAGCGCGACAAGATGCGCGTGCTCGACGGACTCGAGAGCGTCGAGGCGATGTCGGGCCCCGGGGGGCTCGACCGGACGGAGCTCGACGGCCTGCTCTCGGACCTCGACAAGCGCGTCTTCCTGGTGAACAACGTCCACGAGGGCGCGCCCGTCCTCATCCGAACGCGCTGGGCGATGTCGTATCTCCGGGGTCCGCTCGCGCGGCCGGAGATCGCCCGTCTCGGTCGGAAGGGGGACGAGCCGGACGAGATCGAAGCGGCGCGACCGCGGGGCGAGGATGGCGCCAGCGGTCACGACGGCGCCACGGGCGGCGAGGCCCGGGTGGTGGATGGCCGCGCGCGCGGCGGCCGTCCGATGGTCCCGCCGAAGATCGAGCAGGTGTTCCTGGACGGCGGCGCGGGACCCTACCGCCCGGCCCTGCTCGGCCAGGCCGAGCTGCACTACACGCAGCGGGGCGTCGACCTCGATCACTGGAGCCAGGTGCACTGCCTGGCCGATCTCGGCGACGTGCTTCCAACCGATCCCTGGACGGACGCCCGCACGCTGTCGCGCCCCCCCGAGATCACCGGCGAGCCGGCCGACGGCGTCGAATTCGCGGTCCTGCCCGCCGGGGCCGCCGATCCCGCCGCCTACGAATCGATCGAGAAGCGTTTCGAGTCATGGCTGTACCGCGAGCAGCGGTTGCGGCTGCGGAGCTGCGAGGCGATCGATCTGACGTCGGCGCCCGGCGAGTCGGAGGCCGAATTCGCGATGCGGGTGCAGACGGCCGCTCGCGGCGAGCGCGACCGTGCGGTGGAGGAGCTGCGCGAGAAGTACGCGAAGAAGGTGAAGCGTCTGGAGGACCGGATCCACACGGCGGAGGACCGGGTGGAGCGAGAGGCCGCCCAGTACGAGCAGCACCGCAACCAGGGGATCGTGCGCCTCGGCACCTCGATCCTGGGGGCGTTCCTCGGGCGAAAGACGATCAGCAAGACGAACCTCAACAAGCTCTCGACCGCCGCGAACACGTTCGGGCGCGCCTCGAAGCACAAGGACGACGTGGAGCGGGCCGAGGGGAAGGTGGAGAACCTGCGGGAGGAGCTGGAGGCGCTCGAAGCCGAAATGGAGGAGGAGCTGGCCGCCGTGCGGGACGCCTGGAATCCGCAGGGCCTCGAAATGCGGGAACTGGAGGTGGCGCCCCGGAAGTCGGACATCGGGGTGAAGCGCCTGGCCCTGGCCTGGGTTCGCGGTCCCGTCGGAGACTGAGCCCGCACGGAAGTGACGTGTGAAAACAACGAAGGGAGCGGCCCGTCTCGCGGCCGCTCCCTTCTCGATGTCGCCGTGTAACGTGGCGGTCCCTAACGCGCTCCCGTCATTCAGTCGTTCAGCACGAAGGTGACCTTCATGTTCACGCGGTACTCCTTGATCGTCCCGCCGTCACAATCCACGGTCATCTCCTGGACCCAGGCGCCCTTGATTCCGTTGAGCGTCTTGTCCGCACGGGCGATACCCTGCCGCACGGCGTCCTCGAAGCTCTCGGTGGAGGAGGCGGTGATCTCGGTAACCTTGGCGACGGACATGCTGTCCCCCTTTCGCTGAAGTCTCGTTTGACGCACCGGAATCCTCCGCGGAGAAGTCCGGTGGCGCGGCTGTCGTTTCGACACCACGAATGTGGCAGGATGAATGTATCGGCAGCGGACGCCGGGCCCAACCGGCGGATCGGGCCCCGGGCCGGACGATCGCCGGCCCGGGTCTACTTCATCGCCGCGCGCAGAGCCGTGACAGCGCGTTCGATTCCCTCGTCGCCGACGTCGCGATGGGTGACCGCCCGGAGCCAGTCGGGCCCGAGGGCGAGGATCCAGACCCCCCGCTCCTCGAGCCGTCGCGAGATCTCCGCGGCCGGCAGACCTTCACGGGTCACGTCGATACGCAGCGTATTCGTGTCCGGTTCGACGGGCGACAGGCCCTCGATCTCCCGACAGGCCTCATAGAGCCGCCGCGCCCGCGAGTGGTCGTCTGCGAGCCGAGGCAGGTGGTGCTCGAGGGCGTGGAGTCCGGCCGCCGCGAGGATCCCGACCTGGCGCATCCCGCCTCCCAGCCGCTTCCGAATCGTCCAGGCGCGCTCGATGGTCTCCGCGGGCCCGGCGAGCATCGAGCCCGCGGGACATCCCAACCCCTTGGAGAGCGAGGCCATTACCGTATCGGCCGGCGCCGCCACGTCGGCGACCGGACGATCGAGGGCCACGGCGGCGTGCCAGATCCGCGCCCCGTCCATGTGCACCGGAAGGTCGTGCTCGTCCGCTACCGCCCGAAGGGCCGCGAGAGCGTCGAGCGGAACGACCGAGCCCCCGGAGGCCCCGTGCGTCTGTTCACAGCAGATGAGGCTCGTGCGCGGGTGATGGCGATCGCCGGGGCGGATCGCGGCGCGCACGGCGTCGACCTCCATCCGGCCGCCGTCGGACGGCACCGGGACGAGCTGCACGCCGGAGAGCCACGCGGCCCCCGCGTACTCGTAGTGGAAGACGTGGGCGTCGGCCTCGCAGATGGCCTCGCTTCCGGGCTCGGTATGCAGCAGAATCGCGGCCTGGTTCGCCTGCGTACCCGAGGGAAAGAAGAGCGCCGCTTCCTTGCCGAGAAGTTCCGCCACCCGTCGTTCCAGCCGATCGGCGGTCGGATCTTTCCCCAGCACGTCGTCGTCCACCTCGGCGGCTGCGATCGCTTCGCGCATCGCCGCCGATGGGCGGGTCACGGTATCCGAGCGAAGGTCGACGGGCGGGAGCTTCACGCCTCGGCCTCCCCGTCGCGTTCGGCCCGCACCCGCGTTCCGCAGCGCGAACAGAAGCGGGCGCCGGCCGAGAGCGGAGCCTCGCAGACGGAGCACAGCGCCCGGTCGGCGGCCTCGTCTCGTCCCGGGGTCCCGGCGCCCGCATCGCGGGCGGCGATCGCCTCGGCCGCGTACCGGGCTCGCAGCTGCCGATAGTCCTCGTCCTCCACCTTCCCGGTCTCGTGCTCGAACTCGAGGTCGCGAAGCGCCTCGAGAGCCGCGTCCAGGCGGGCGGCGGGATCGGAGCGTGCGCCGGGCGAAGGCTGGCTGTCGAGCAGCGGAGCCACCAGCACGACCACGAGGAGAACCCCCAGGATTCCCGCGAAGAAATAGACCGCTGTCATGCGTCGTCTCCCGTCGCTGTCCATTCGAGCACGGCATCCACGGCGCGACGCCAGGCCCGGCGTCGCGCTTCCGCCCGTTCGTCGGCCTCCGGGCCGGGACGGAACTCCGTCTCCCGGCCGCGCGCCGCCGAGAGCTCCTCGGCACCGCGCCAGAGACCCGCTCCGACCCCCGCCAGGCCCGCGGCGCCGATCGCGGTGAGCTCCGTCGCCTGCGGCCGCACGACGCGGTGGCCGATCAGGTCCGCCTGCGTCTGCATCAACCAGTCGTTCCGCGCGGCGCCGCCGTCCACGCGGAGCTCCGTCAGCGCGAGATCGCCCGGCCGCGTCATCGCGTCGATCACGTCCGCCGTCGAATGGGCCATCGATTCGAGTACGGCTCGCACCAGGTGCGCCGTCGTCGTGCCGCGGGTCAGGCCGAAGAAGGCGCCGCGGGCCTCGGGGCTCCAGTGGGGCGTTCCCAGCCCGGTGAGCGCCGGTACGAAGGCGACCCCGGCGCTGTCCTCCACGGAGGCGGCGATCGTCTCGGACTCCTCCGCCGACTCGATGAGCCCGAGGCCGTCGCGCAGCCATTGGACGGCCGCGCCGGCCACGAGTATCGATCCCTCGTACGCATAGGCGAGCCCACCCCGAGCGTCGCAGGCCGCCGTGGTGAGAACACCCTCCACGTCGGGCCCCCGTTCCGTCCCCGTATGGAGCAGGAGGAAGGCTCCCGTGCCATAGGTGTTCTTCGCCGTGCCGGCCGTCCAACACCCCTGCCCGTACAGAGCCGCCTGCTGGTCGCCGACCACGCCCCTGATCGGAAGCTCGAGTCCGACGACGTCGGAGCTCGTGACGCCGAAATCCCCCGCCGACGGCCGGATCTCCGGCAGCAGAGAGCGCGGAACGCCGAACAGGGCGCAGAGCTCTTCGTCCCAATCGCCGTCGTCCAACGAATAGAGGAGCGTCCGGCTCGCGTTCGTCGGATCCGTCGCATGGACGGCACCGGCCGTCAGGCGCGCGATGAGCCAGCTGTCGATCGTCCCGAAGGCGAGCT
>CAZOEX010000150.1:0-6134 GCA_964578925.1 uncultured Gemmatimonadota bacterium
CACGTCGACTTCGCGAGTCTCGGAACCAACGACCTGACGCAGTATGTTCTCGCGGCGGATCGCGGGAACGCCAAGCTGGCCGGCCTGTTCGATCCGCTGCACCCGGCGCTGGTGGCGAAGTACGGGCGAGTGGCCGACGTTTGCCGGGCGGCGGATCTGGACCTCGGCGTGTGCGGCGAGCTGGCGGGCGAGCCGGTCGGCATGGCGGTTCTGCTGGGACTCGGCTACCGGCAGTTCAGCATGTCGCTCTCGACTCTGGCGGAGCAGCGCGAGGTCGTCCGGAACGTCTCGGCGTCCGAGCTGGCCGAGCTGGTGAAGGGGTCGGAGTGGGTCGACGGCGCGGCCTGCCGGCAGGCGGTGTCGGAGTACCTGGAAGGACGCGGAGTGCCCGGCGGAAGCGAAAGCTCGAACTGAAAGCGACGGAGAGCGTGCGGAAAACCCATCTGTTCACCTCGGAGTCGGTGGCCGAGGGACATCCCGACAAGGTCGCCGACCGGATCTCGGACGCGGTGCTCGACGCCGTGCTCGATGCCGCGCCGGACAGCTTCGTCGCCTGCGAGACGCTGGTCACGACGAACAGCGTGATCCTCGCCGGCGAGGTGCGGTACGTGCCGGCCGGGGCGGGCCCGGTCAACTACGAGGAGATCGCGCGGCGCACGGTCCGCGAGATCGGCTACGACCGTCCCGAGCTGGAGTTCGCCGCCGACACCTTCACCTTCCAGGACCACATCCACCTGCAGTCGGCGGACATCAACCAGGGCGTCCGGACCGGGGGCGCCGGCGACCAGGGGATGATGTTCGGCTACGCGACGGACGAAACGGACGAGTTCATGCCCGCCCCGATCACCTACGCCCATCGCCTGACCCGGCAGCTCGCCGACGTGCGGCGCTCCGGGGCGGTTCCGTGGCTCCGGCCCGACGGGAAGGCGCAGGTCACGGTGCGCTACGTGGAGGGGGTGCCGACGAAGATCACCGCCGTCGTCCTCTCGGCCCAGCACGCGGAGATCGACGACGTCGAGGGGCTGAACGGCATCGACGACCTGCGCCGCGAGCTCGAGCGGGCCGTCATCCGTCCGGTGCTGCCGCCGGAGCTCTACGATCCGGACGATGTCGAGCGGCACATCAATCCGACCGGCCGTTTCGTGACGGGCGGTCCGCACGGGGACGCCGGGCTCACGGGACGCAAGATCATCGTCGACACCTACGGCGGAGCCGGAGCGCACGGCGGCGGAGCGTTCAGCGGCAAGGATCCGTCCAAGGTCGATCGGTCGGCCAGCTACGCCGCGCGATGGGTGGCCAAAAACCTGGTCGCGGCGGGCCTGGCCCGGCGCGTCGAGGTACAGTTCGCCTATGCGATCGGAGTGCCGGAGCCCGTGTCGATCATGGTCGATACCTTCGGCACCGGCCAGCGCGACGACGAGGAGCTCGAGGCCGGCATCGGTCGGCTCTTCGATCTGACTCCCGACGGGATCACGGAGGCGCTCGGGCTTCGGCGGCCGATCTTCGAGCGGACCGCGGCCGGCGGCCACTTCGGCCGTCCCCCCGAGCCCGACGGGGGCTTCTCCTGGGAGCGGCTCGACCGGGTGGACGAACTAAAGGCGGAATTCGGAGCGTGATCCGCACGACCCATGCACGATGACCAGACCACGAGCACGAGGGTACACATAGAATGGAACCGATGACCGATGTGAAGCGCGCAGCGTCCGATATCGCCGACCGCTCCCTGGCGGCCGACGGGGGCCGACGGGTGGAGTGGGCCGAGCGCACGATGTCCGTTCTCCGGCAGATCCGGCAGGAATTCGCCGAGGAGCGGCCGCTCGAGGGCGTCCGCGTCTCCGCCTGCCTGCACGTGACCACGGAGACGGCGAACCTGATGCGCACCCTGGTGGCCGGCGGCGCCGACGTCCTGCTTTGCGCGTCGAACCCGCTGTCCACGCAGGACGACGTCGCGGCGTGGCTCGTCGAGCAGCTCGGGATCGCGGTGCAGGCGATCAACGGCGAGGACAACGAGACCTACTACGAGCACATCCGGGCGGCGCTCGCGCACCGTCCGCAGATCACGATGGACGACGGCGCGGACCTCGTGGGCTCGCTCCACATGATCGCCCTCGACCGGCTCGACGACCTCGCGCCCCCGGTCCGGGACTGGGTCGGCGGGCTGAGCGCCGAGGAGCGGAGCGAGCTCGTCGAGGGAATCGCCGGAAGCACCGAGGAGACCACGACCGGCATCATCCGCCTGCGTGCGATGGCCGCCGACGGCGTGCTGCAGTTCCCGGTCATGGCGGTGAACGACAGCCTGACGAAGCACCTGTTCGACAACCGCTACGGGACGGGCCAGTCGACGCTGGACGGCGTCGTGCGGGCCACGAACATGCTCCTCGCAGGTTCCACCGTCGTCGTGGCCGGGTACGGCTGGTGCGGCCGGGGCGTGGCGATGCGGGCGCGCGGGGCCGGCGCCAAGGTCATCGTCACCGAGATCGATCCCGTCGTGGCCCTCGAGGCCGCGATGGACGGCTTCGAGGTGATGCCGATGGCCGAGGCGGCGCCGAAGGGAGATCTCTTCCTTACGCTGACCGGCAACACGAGCGTGATTCGCGAGGAGCACTTCCATGCGATGAAGGACGGCGCGATCGTGGCGAACTCCGGGCACTTCGACGTCGAGATCGACGTGGCCCGGCTGCACGAGATCGCCGACGGCGAGCCGCGGGAAGTTCGGCCGCTCGTGGAGGAATACCTCCTCGACGGGAAGCGCATCGTCATCCTCGCGCGCGGCCGGCTCATCAACCTGGCGGCCGCCGAGGGCCATCCGGCCGCCGTCATGGACATGTCGTTCGCGAACCAGGCGCTCGCAGCCCGCTACCTGCTGGAGACGGGCCACGAGCTCGACGACGAGGTGTACCGTGTGCCGGAGGCGATCGACCGCGAGATCGCGCGGCTCAAGCTCGCGGCGATGGATATCTCGATGGACGTCCTTACCCCCGAGCAGGAACGCTACCTGGCGTCCTGGGACATGGGAACCTGAGGGAAACGGAATGGAGTTGAGCGAAACGACATGAACGTGCCAGAGGAAGCGCAGCCGGGCGGCGATCTGACGCGGGTCGAGGTCTCGAGCCTCGGACTCGACAAGTCGTCACGGACCCCGGTAGTCATCCTCAAGGAGTCGGGCGGCGAGCGGATTCTGCCGATCTGGATCGGCCCGGGGGAGGCGAGCGCCATCGCCATGGTGTTGGCCGGCATCGAATTTCCGCGTCCCATGACCCACGACCTGCTCACGACCGTCGTGGGCGAGCTGGGCGGAGACGTCGTACGGGTGCACATTCACCAGGTCGTGGACAACACCTATTACGCGTCGCTCATCCTCCGGCGCGGCTCGCAGGTCGTCACGGTCGACTCGCGGCCAAGCGACAGCGTGGCCCTCGCCCTTCGGGCCAGCGCGCCGATCTACGTGGCCGACGGCCTTCTCGATCAGATGCCGATCGAGATCCAGCAACAGACGGAGGCCGAGGAAACCCCGCCCTGGGCGTCCGGCGGCGAAGACGTCATCCCGAAGCCCGACCCGGGCGCGACGGGAGGAACGTCGGACCCGGCCGAGTTGCGGGAGTACCTGAAGGGCCTCGATCCGGAAGACTTCGGACGCTTCCAGCCGTGACGGGAAACAGGCGGAAGCCTTCGACTAGCGCGCTCCCCTCTTCGCTGCTCGCGATGCTCGCGACGTTCCCACTGCTACCGGCGCTCGCCGTCATCGTTCTGTTCGCCGTGCCGTCGCGGCTCCTGGCGCAGGAGCAGGCCGGCGGAAGCACGGCGCAGCCGACCGTTGCATCCGAGCTCGCCGGACGCGTCGTCCACGGCGTGGAGGGCGGCGGTATCGCGGACGCGGCGGTCGAGCTGCACCGGGTCACGACCGAAGGAGGATCGGTCGTCGACTCCGCCGTCGCCGCCGCCGACGGATCGTTCGCCTTTGCGCTGCCCGAGGAAGAGGGCCGGCCGATCTTCCTCGCGGCCGCCCGGCACGACGGCGTCCGCTACTTCGGTCCGGCACTGCACGCCGGCGTCGAAACCGGCGAAGGCTACGAGGTTATCGTTTACGACACCGTCGCCGTGAGCGCCCCGCCCGAGAACCTCCGTGTCGGTGTGCGTCACATCGTCGTAACACGTGGACGGACGGGCGACGGGTTCGACGTGGCCGAGGTCGTCGACATCGTCGCCGCCGACGACCGGACGCTCGTCCCCGCCGAAGATACGGTGGCCCTCTGGTCGACCGCCCTACCGGAAGAGGCCCGCGAGCCGCAGGCCCTCGAGGGCGGAGTTCCGGCCGGAAGCCTCGTGTTCGACGGCGGCCGCGCCCGGCTCCGGGCGATGATCGCGCCCGCCGGCGTGCGACTGACCTATGCCTACGGCCTGGACGGCGACGAACTCGAGATCCCGATCGAGCATCCCACGGACCGGGTGGATGTCGTGGTTGCGGGCATCGACGCGGAGGTGAGCGGCGCCGCCCACGCCGAGACCTCGACCCGCAACGGCCAGCTCATGCACCGCTACGAGGGCACCGACCTCGAGCCGGGTGAGACCCTCGAGGTGCGCCTGGTGAGCGGCGGCGAGACCGATCCCTGGGTCTGGATCTGGGTCGCGATCGGGAGCGTGCTGCTGGTGGCGGCGGGAATCGTCGCCTGGATGGGGTAGTGGCCGGCGGAGGGTAGCCGAAGGGGAGGGCGATCGGGCGCGTCGATACGCCGCCGAACGGGACGGTCACCGGGTTGGCCATGCCTGGACACGTCGTA
The DNA here is from genome assembly GCA_964578925.1 of uncultured Gemmatimonadota bacterium. GTDB lineage: Bacteria > Gemmatimonadota > Gemmatimonadetes > Palauibacterales > Palauibacteraceae > JARFPW01. The sequence goes on from CAZOEX010000150.1 coordinate 4,779, forward strand.
GGCTCGGAGGTGGACCATACGTTCTGATTTTTCGATTGGGCCCGAAGCCCCTCTTCTGCTGCCGTTGCTCTCATTCGTCTGCGTGGCCTGTGCGGGGGGCGCACCGGACGACGCGGGGGGCGCACCGGACGACGCGACGAACGGCCGTACGGAGATCGTGCGCGACACGGCGCTGTCCGCCGACGGCGTCCCTATCGTGTACGAGGCGAGAGGAAGGGACGCGCCCGCCCTCGTCTTCGTCCATGGATGGTCGTGCGACCGTGGCTATTGGGCCGAACAGCTCAAGGCGTTCTCGCGCGATCACCGGGTCGTCGCGGTGGACCTCGCCGGACACGGTGAATCCGGGCAGAACCGGGAGGGATGGACGATCGCGGCGTATGGCGCCGATGTCGCCTCGGTGGTGGATGCCCTGGGCCTGGAACGCGTCATCCTCATCGGCCATTCGATGGGAGGCGACGTCGTCGTGGACGCCGCCCGGCTCCTGTCGGATCGTGTCGCCGGGCTCGTATGGATCGACACGTACAGCCAGCTGGGCCACGTCCGATCACCCGAGGAAGTCGAAGCGTTCCTCGCACCCTTCCGCGCGAACTTCGCCGACAGCACCTACACGATCGTTCGGCGGAACCTCTTCCATCCATCGGCCGACTCGGCACTGGCCGAACGCATTTCACGGGACATGGCGGCCGCGCCGCCCGACATCGCGCTCGCCTCGCTCGAGTCTTCGATCACCAACGACGGGGTCGTTCCTCGTCTGCTCGAGGAACTGAACCTCCCCGTGATCTCCATCAATCCCGAGCGCACGAACCCCGACATCGCCTCTCTCGAGCGCCACGGTGTCGAGGTCGTCGTGATGCCCGGGGTCGGGCACTTCATGATGATGGTTGCCCCGGAGCGCTTCAACGCGGTCCTGGGGGGCGTGGTGGCTGAGCTGGTCGGGGAACCCGACCCTCCGCCCGCCAAACCCTGAAGTTCGGGTCCCGGCCGGTGGGTGCCCCACCGTAACGGTGCGAAAGGGAGGCGACGGTCCCGGCGCGAGCCTCGTTTCGCGCCGTCCAGCGAAACGCCAGCGAGCAAGAGGGACTGGCGCCTCCCGGACGCGACGGCTTGCGGCACTCGCCTGAGGGGACCTAGACTCAGAATCAAGACAGTCGAGAACGGGGCGGACGGAAGTCGGTGCAAGTCCGACGCGGCCCCGCCACTGTGAGAGGGTCGGATCCCCGACCGGGATCCTCCGACCGCGCGAAGGACCACTGGAGCGACGCTCCGGGAAGGTCGCGGTCGTGACCTCGAGCCAGGAGACGTGCTTCGTTCTCGCCCACGACGAACTCTTCGCGGGAAGAGTGTGGGCGGGCCCGA
>CAZOEX010000151.1:0-6115 GCA_964578925.1 uncultured Gemmatimonadota bacterium
AGAGCGGGGGAACGACAGGCGCACGTGATGGTGGACGGCGTCATTTCGAGAGAGAGGTTACCATGAGAGTTGGTTTGGTGCGTAGTGTCGCGCTCGGCATGGTCGCGCTCGTCGGGTTCGGGTTTGCCGCGTGCGACGACAGCCCGACGGACATCGATCGGGACGAAACCGTAGACATCACGACGAATCCGTCTACCATGGCGCTCCCGGCCGGGATCACGACCCTGCTGCGGAGCCGGACGGTGAACGCGGGCGACGAGCCGACGTGGGAAGAGATCACGGCGACGGTGGACGGCTCGTGTGGTGGGGGCGCCGTGACGGTTACCACGGCGGCGTCCTACGAGCCTTCGATCCAGCCGCCGGGCCAGTTCGACGTGATGGCCGGAACGACCATCGGTCCGACCTGCATCGTGCTGTCGGGCGGTGGCGTGACCGACACGGTGGACGTCAGGGTGGTCGGCGACAGCCTGGCCATTACCGACACGCCGGCGAGCGGGACGGTCAATCTGTTCGAGTCTGCCGACCTGTCCGCCACGCTCCTGAGCGATGCCGCCGACCCGGTCGGTCCGTTCGATCCCAATGCGGACCTGACGTGGGCGAGCGACAACACGGCCGTGATGACGGTCGACGCCGCGACGGGTGTAGTTAGCGCCATCGGCGTGGGGAGTGCTGCGATCACGGCGACCTGGACGGACGAATCAGGTGCAGAGGTGAGCGCCTCCGTCGGGCTGGCGACGAACGCGCCGACGCTGAATACCATTGCGCCGGGAACTATCCCGCCGGACAGCCTCCTGATCGACACGACTGTCGACCTGGATGCCGAGCTGATCGATCCGACCGATCCGCCGGCGACGTTCGGGCCGTTCGATCAGGCGACCGACGTCACCTGGACCACCGTTAATGCCGATGGGGAGGCGGTCCAGGACAACGGCGTCGTGGCCGTCGACGCGGCGACGGGAGAAGTGACGGCGGTGGGACCGGGTACCGCCGCGGTCACCGCTACGTGGGACGAGAGCGTCGTCGTCGATGACGAGGGCGCGGTAGTGAACGTCCCGGTGACGGGTTCGGCCACGTTCGACATCACGGTGCCGCCGCCGGTCATCACGACAGTGACCCCCACGTCGGGGAACTTCGGCGACCTGATCACGGTGACCGGGACCGGCTTCAACGACGTGATGACCGTGTTCGTGGACGAGAGCCCGATTCATCCCCAGTACGAGCCGACAGTCGCCACCGGCGACCCCACGGTCACGTTCCACGTGCCGTACACGGACGGCACCGACGGCGACCTCGTCGTTCAGGTCGGTACGTCGGGTCAGCTTTCGGATCCCTTCACGATCACGCGTGAGATCACGGACACGACGGGCGAGCCGGACAACGACAATCCTGCCACGCCGACGCCGGTAGCGTTGCCGGTCGACCTGTTCGGTACTGTCGACAACGCGGATCTGAACGACTTCTTCATCATCTCGCTCCCAGCCGAGACCACACTGGAGTTCAGGCTCGATTGGGAGGGCCCGAGCGGCGATCTGGATCTGATCCAGGACGACGAGGGCCTGCCGTTCAACTTCCCGTGCGGCTTCCCGACGGCGTCGGCGGACCACCCCGAGACGGGCACGTGCACGCTGCCGGCGGGCGACTACATCATGTGGGTGAACAGCTTCGATGAGCTGCTGGGCATCTACCACCTCGAGATCGACGTCGTGCCCTAGGGCGGTCATCGGCACGGCCAACGGAGGAAGCAGGGCTCTGCGCGAGCCCGGACACGAGAGCGGGGGCCTCACTGCGAGGATCCCGCTCTTCTCTGTGTGGGGAGTACCGGCCGCGAGCCCGCGTGAATGAAGAGATGACCGAGCGCGGGAGTGGAGGGGAAGTGCCCGTGGCTGTAGGTCTCGGCAGCAACCTGGGCGACAGGGCGAAGATGCTCCGTTTCGGCCTGGACCGTCTGAGGGGCTTCGTCAATGGGCTCGAGGTCTCGAGTGTCTACGAGACGGCTCCACGGCACGTTTTGGATCAGCCGGACTTCCTGAATGCGTGCTGCACCGGGCATACCGGGCTTGGACCTCGAGAGCTACTGAACCGGATGCAGGCGGTGGAACGGGCAGCGGGCCGCAAGCGCGAAACGAAGCGTTTCGGACCCCGGGCCCTGGACCTCGACCTGTTGCTGTACGATGAACTCGCAATCGAAGAGCCTGACCTCGTCGTGCCGCATGCACGACTGCACGAACGTGGATTCGTCCTCTTTCCGCTGGCTGAGCTGGCACCGGAATGGAAGGTGCCGGACCGTGATGGTGAGACGTTCACTACGGTGGCGGCCCTCGCGGCACGCATCGAGATGGAGGGAAACATACGTACGGAAATCGAGCTCGTGTGAAGATTCGTCGACGAAATCCAGCGACTCCCCTCTCCCTGGTCATTCTGGCCGTGCTGGCGTGTTCGAGCGGCTGCGGGGAAACGCGGGATCACGATCGCCCGATGCCTGGCCTTGTCGAGGGGGACGACGCGGAGGGCGGCGCGTCCCTACGGGCCCGTGCCGCCGAGCTGCTGCCCGAGGTCGAGCGCCTCAGCGCACTCCCGGCCCGCGCGCCACTGCGCCTCGGCATCCGTTCGCGCGCCGAACTCGAGAGGTATCTCGAAGCGGAGCTCGAGGAGCAGTTCTCGGACGAACGGATCCGTAACCTCGTGCGCGTCTACGCGCGCCTCGGCCTCGTGCCGGACTCGCTCGAGCTCGAGCCGCTGCTCGAGCGCCTTCTCCTCGAGCAGGTCGCGGGCTTCTACGACCCGGCGTCCGATACGCTCTTCCTGGTCGAGGGGATCTCCGACGAGCTGGTGGACGGCGTACTCGTGCACGAGATGGTGCACGCGCTACAGGATCAATACGTCGATCTCGATTCCCTGGTGGAGTCCACGAGACACCGCAACGACCTCGGCATGGCCGTCCAGGCGGCCGTCGAAGGACATGCGACCCTGGTGATGTTCGAGTGGATGCTGAGCGAGATGCTGGGCCGGAGCGTCCGGTTGAGCGATCTCCCCCGCCTGTCGGAGAGCCTCGGAGCGGAGACGCTGGGTGCGGCAGGTCTCGAGATGCCCGAGCTGCAGCAGGCGCCTGCCGTGATCCGAGAGCAGCTGCTCTTCCCGTACGTGGCGGGTCTCGAGTTCCTGCAGGTCCGCTGGAGCGGTGCCGGTGGTCGCACGCCGCCGATCGGCGAAGCGCTTCCCCGCACGACCGAGCAGATCTTGCATCCGGCCCGATGGGGAGCGCCCGAGACGGAAGCACCGGCGCCGCTGGACTTCGCCGAAGGGGCGTCGGGGGAGTGGGTGGAGGTCTATCGGGACGGAATGGGCGAGGCCGACATCCGGATTCTCCTGCGTGAGTTCAGCGACGATCACGAGCGCGCGGACGCGGCGGCTCGCGGTTGGGACGGCGACGTGTACCGGTTGCTGGAGGGACCGTCGGGCGAGACGCTCGTGTGGGCGACCCGGTGGGACGATCCGTCCGAGGCGGACGAGTTCGCCGGGGCGGTCGAGCGCGCCATGGCGAAGCGCTACGATGGCGTGACGGGTCGTACGGTCCGCGTCGAGCCGTTCGGTGAGCGCGGAGTGCGCGTCGTCGACGCCCCCGTCGGCGGAAGGGACGTGCCCGCCGGGCTCCTGGCGATCGGCGCGTCGGGGTGAGCGCGGCCCGGCTCCGCGTGGCGGTCCCGCCAAGCTCGAGCGGCGGCTATCCCGTGCATATCGGCGAGGGCCTGCTGGAGCGGCTGGGGGAGCTGGCGGCGGTCGCCGCTCCCGCGAACCGCTACGCGATCATCGCGGACGACAGGGTCGGCGAGCTGTACGGCGATGTCGCCCGCGATGCCCTGGCCGCCGAAGGCCTCCACGGACAGCTGTTCACCTTCCCGGCGGGTGAGGCGAGCAAGAGCCGGGAGAGCTGGGCGGCGCTCACCGACCGCCTGCTGGCGACGGGTTACGGGCGCGACGCCGCCGTCGTCGCCCTCGGCGGCGGCGTGACGGGAGATCTGGCCGGCTTCGTGGCGGCCACCTACATGCGGGGGCTCCCGGTCGTCGGTGTGCCGACGAGCCTCCTGGCGATGCTCGACAGCTCCGTGGGGGGGAAGACCGCCGTCGACGCTCCCGGCGCCAAGAACGTCGTCGGCGCCTTCCATCATCCGGCCCTGGTGGTCGTAGATCCGGCGCTGCTCGCCACCCTGCCTTCCGCCCACCGGACGGCCGGTCTGGCCGAAGCGATCAAGGCGGCCGCGATCCGCGACGCCGAGCTCTTCGCCTGGATGGAGTCGCGGGCCGAGGAGCTGGCGGCGGCGAAGGTGGAGGCACTGACGCGGCTGATCGAGCGCTGCATCCGCATCAAGGCGGACGTCGTGTCGGCCGATCCCACCGAAAAGGGGTTGCGGGAGATCCTGAATTTCGGTCACACGGCCGGGCATGCGCTCGAGGTGCTGTCCGATTACGCGATGCTCCACGGGTTCGCCGTGGCTGCCGGCATGCGGCTCGAGGCGCGTCTCGGCGAGGCGGCTGGCGTCACCGAGGACGGAACCGCCCGGCGGCTGGAGGAGCTGCTGACGGCATGCGGGATCACCGACCTGCCCGTGCCGGTGCCCACCGCGTCCGGGCTCCTCGAGGCGACGTCGTCGGACAAGAAGGTTCGACGGGGTTCGACCCGGTGGGTGCTTCTGGAGCGCATCGGCTCCGTCGCCCCCGGTCCGGACGGCTCCTGGGCACACGCGCTCGGAGCCGACGAGGCCGCGAGGTGGCTGGCGGAAGCTTTACTGGAGGTGGCGCACGTGCGAGATTCAGCGTGATGGACAGTTCGCTGATCAGCCCCACCGTAACCGCCGGCGTCGCCGGTCTCTTCCAGATTCGCGCTGCCGAGCGGCCCGACGCAGAATTCCTGCGCTTCCGCGACCGGACGTGGAGCTACGGGGACGTGGATGCCGACGTGCGTGCGCTGGCGGCGGCCTGGCAGGATCTCGGAGTGGAGCGTGGAGACCGGATCGTCGTGAACTTGCCGAACCGGCCGGAGGCGATCGTCTCGATCCTCGCCGCCGCGCGCCTGGGCGCCCCGGTCGTTCCCGTGAGCCACCAGTCGTCGGCACGCGATCTCCGGTTCGTGCTCCGCAACACCGAGGCGACGATCGCGGTGATCCCGGAACGGCTCGGCGGCACCGACTTCCTCCAGCTGTACGAGCGCCTGCTTCCCGACCTCCCGGCGCTCCAGTATCTCGCGACGGTGGGTGAGGAGGACCTCTGGTACGACGATCGGATCTTCCAGTTCGAGGACCTCGTATCGGCGGGCCGCGGTCTCGAGCTGGCCGACGTGCGGATCGCGCCGTCCGACGATGCGGCGATCCTCTACACGGCCGGTACGTCGCACAAGCAGAAGGGGGTCATTCTCAGCCACGGGAACCTGCTGTTCACCGGAACGGCCACGGCCGAGGCGCTCGGGCTCGGACCGGACGACGTGACGCTTTGCGTCGTTCCCCTGTCGAACATCTTCGGCATCGGCGCCACGCTGATCCCGACGATCGCCACCGGCGGTGCGCTCGTGCTCCAGGAGGCGTTCGACGCCCGTGACGCCCTGAAGCTGATCGAGCGCCATCGACCGACCGTGCTGCACGGCGTTCCGACGATCTTCGTTTTGCTCCGACGGGAGCTGACGGATCTGGGCGACGGCGAGCCCATGCAGGCCGGCGTCGATGTCGGTTCCCTGCGGACGGGCATCGTGGCGGGCGCGCCGATACGGGCCGACCTGGTCGATGCGCTCCGGCATGATCTCGTGCCCGAACTCGAGGTCGCATACGGACTTACGGAGACATCATCGACGGTCACGATCACCTCGCCGGACTCCGGCGCGGCCCGTTCGAGCTCGGTCGGGAGGCCGCTGGTCGGGGTCGAGGTCGTCGTGCTGGACGCCGACGAGCGGCCCCGGCCGGCGGGCGAGGTCGGCGACATCGCCGTACGCGGGCCGAACGTGATGACGGGCTACTTTCGGCAGCCCGCGGCCACGCGAGCGGCGTTCACGGCGGAGGGGTTTCTGCGCACCGAAGACCTCGGCAGGATTGACGCGGCCGGGAATTTGCATATAGTAGGACGCGAGAGC
>CAZOEX010000152.1:0-6006 GCA_964578925.1 uncultured Gemmatimonadota bacterium
TTCGTGCGGAGATGCGCCAGATGCTCTCGGCATTGAACGGTGTCCTCACCGCGGCAGGGGCCTCGGACTCCGCCGCGTTCGTCGACGCCGCTCGCTCCGGCGGGATGGCGGTCGCCGTGGACACCGATCCCGCGCTCGCCGACCGCCTGCCGGACGAGTTCAAGCGGCTGGGGGTGGACACGCACCGGGCGTTCGACGGCGTGGCCGAGGCCGCCGAGGCCGGTGCACCGATCGACACGATCGCGGCCCGGTTGGGCCGCCTGACGGCCAACTGCGTGGCGTGCCACGAGAGCTATCGCCTCGAGGTCGAAGACACCGGAGACTGACCGGAGCCGCGAGCCTTGCATACCCTCGTCCGCCGGTTCATCAAGACTGGAGTCGGCTTCCTTCTGCTCGGTCTGGCACTCGGCCTCTGGATGCTGGTTCGCCGTGAGCTGTTCGGCGTCTGGCCGCACCCCTATCTGGTCTCCGCGCACGCACACGTCGTCCTCGTCGGCTTCGTGATCTTCCTGATCTTCGGCGTAGCCCTATGGCTGTTCCCGCGTCCGAGGCGCGACGACGAGCGGTATCGGCCGGAGCTCGCCGAGGTCACCGCCATGGGCCTCTACTTCTGGACGATGTGGACGCGGATCCGGCCCTCGGGAAGTCATCTGCGGGAAGCCAGGGGAGAGAAGTTCTGATGTGGGGCGAATGGTACTACCTGAACGTGACCGTTCATCTTCTCGCGGCCATGTACTGGCTCGGCGGGATGTTCTTCTTCGCCATCGTCGGGGCACCGGTTCTCCGGGGGATCGAATCGCGCGGCACACGCGCGAAGCTGTTCCAGCGGCTCGGGGAGCGCTTCCGGACGACCGGCTGGGTCGCGATCGCGGTCCTGCTCGTCACGGGAACGCTGAACCTCGAGTTCCGCGGGATCCTGCGCCTCGAGATCCTGGCCGATCCAGCTTTCTGGGGCACGTCCTTCGGCCGAAGGCTGGGGTGGAAGCTCGTCGCGGTGACCGCGATGCTCGTCGCGAGCGGGCTCCACGACTTCGTGCTCGGACCGGCCGCCTCGCGCGCGGACGCCAGATCGCCGGAAGCCGCGCGGAATCGGCGCCGCGCGGCCCTGCTGGCCCGGGCGAACGCCCTGCTGGGCCTCCTGGTCGTGGTGCTGGCCGTACGCCTGGCGCGCGGCTGATCCGATCAGGGGGGATGCGGCGCGTCGACCGGGCCCGCCTCACCCCGTCGACCGGGCCGGTCTCCCGCCGTACCTCAGCCTTCCCGGTTGAAGATCTTCCCGACGATCCTCCAGCCGTCCGAGAAGCGGTACAGGCTCATGTAGTCGGTGAATACGTGCTCGCCGTCGAACAGGACCTCGACCCGCGCCGTCGCCGCGACACCGGATATGTCGACCGTCGGGATGCGATGCGAGACGGTGTGGTCGGGGGACGACCCTTCCTCGGGAAGCCGAGCGATCCAGTCCTCGATCGTCACGTCCACGATTCCGTCGTCGCTGAGCACCTTCATGACGAAGTCCGGGTGGAAGCCGGCCCGGATGTCCTCGCGGCTGCCGTTCATGTGGAGGCCTTCGATGTAGGCCGAGGTGATCACCTCGCGAATGGCCTCGGCGTCGGGGTTCGCCGGGTCAGCCTTCTCCGAGGACGTTTCCTCGGCAAGGGGTGTCGAACTCTCGGCCGACGAGCAGGCCAGGCTTCCGGCTGCCATCAGCATGAGGGTGAGGGGTGCCGTGCGGCGGACCATCTGTCGCATATTTGTCTCCCGGTGAGAAGCGATGGAATCCATCGATACGATGTCATGGTCCCCGGCGGCCGACACCGCCTCGCATCCGGTCTACCGAGGGTCGGGGAAGGTGTTCCCGATCGCGGCGTTCGTGTCCGCCCTTGCCCGCTCCGGAGGCCGAAGCGACGATATGGACATGAGCGGGATGGATGCGCGACGACGCGAAGACGGTTTCCTCGACGCCGCGATCGCCGAAGCGGAACGGGGCCTCGCCGAGGGAGGGATCCCCATCGGTTCGGTCCTCGTGCACGACGGCCGGATCATCGGCCGAGGCCACAATCGGAGGGTCCAGCGAGGAAGCGTCGTCCTGCACGGCGAGATGGACGCCCTCGAGAACGCCGGTCGGCAGGCGGCGTCCGTCTACGCGACATCGACCCTGTATACGACGCTCTCGCCCTGTCCGATGTGTAGCGGCGCGATTCTCCTCTACGGCATACCCCGCGTCGTGATCGGCGAGAACGAGACCTTCCTGGGGGAGGAAGCCCTCCTGCGGAGTCGCGGCGTCCAGGTGGAGGTCCGCGCCGACGGCCGCTGTGCGGAGCTGATGCGCCGGTTCATCGCCGACAATCCGGAGCTCTGGAACGAGGACATCGGCGCGTGAAGTAGGCCGCTCGGGCCTCACCGCGTATCTTCATACGGCGATGGACATCTGGGGCAGGATCTACCGCGACCACTGGGAGCGTGACCCCCACCCCCACGTGGTGGAGCGGGACGACGGACGCCGGGACGTGATCGAGTCGGCGGCGCAGTACTTCGAGGCGCCCCGTTCGGACGCCGAGGAGGAGGCGCTGCGCCGGCTGGCGGGGCCGGTCGTCGTCGTCGCGGCCGGCCCCGGATCGTATGCCGTCTACCTGCAGAGCCACGGGCTGACCGTCACCGCCATCGACGCCTCCCCGGGTGCCATCCGCATCGCCGGCATGCGAGGCTGTCTCGACGCGCGGGTGATGGACCTCCGCGAGCTCGACTTCGACCCGGGCAGCTTCGAGTCGGTCATCGCGATGGGCAACACGTTCGGGGCGTATCAGAACCCTGACACGCTACCCGGGTATCTCGCCATCCTGCGCCGCCTCGTCGCGGATGGAGGAACGCTCGTCACGTCGACGGTCGATCCGCTGGATACGGAGGATCCCGACCATCTGCGCTACCACGAGCGCAACCGGAAGGCCGGACGGCCGCCGGGCCTCCTGTCGGTGCGGCTCGCCTACCGGGAAGAGCTCACCGACTGGTTCGATCTCTGGCTCACGACGCGAGACGAAGTCGAGCCGGTCGCGGACGCGGTGGGTTGGGAGCTGCGGCACGAGGCGGCGGCCGGACCCTGGCGGGTGCGCCGCTTCCTGGCGGTCTGAAGCCGGTCGCCTCGCCGACGCGACCCAACGCCAGGCCTGCCCGATGTGTTGTATAGTACGCACGCCCCGGCGATCCCGTCGGGAACGCAGCCAGAGATGATATCAGAGGTTCAATGCGTCGGACTTCGCTCCATACATCGCCGAGCGTCCTGCTGTCGCTGACGGCCGCGGCCCTCGCCGCGTGCGGTACGTCGGAGGGACAAATTCCCGAGGAAGAATCCCCGACGCCGGCCGTCGAGGCCGTGCAAGCGCGCTACGGGGCCCTGCCGCTCAGCGAGCGGCTGACGGGCACGGTACGCGCCGCGGGCCAGGTCGCGATCTATCCCGAAACCAGCGGACCCATCGTGGAAGTGCTGGTCTCCAACGGGGACCAGGTGTCGGAGGGGGACCCGCTCGTTCGCATCCGCGGGGAGACGTCCGAGAGCCAGCTGCAGCAGGCCCGGGCCAACCTCTCGAGCGCACGGGCGCAGCGTGAGCAGGCGCAGGCGCGCGCCGCGCAGCTGGAGCGCCGGTACGAACGCGCCCGCGAGCTCGTCGAGGAGGAGTTCATCAGCCGGGAGGAGTTCGAGGCGCTCGAGGCCGATCTCGCGAGCGCGCGGGCGGAGCTCGCCCAGGCGGAGGCCGCCATCGAGATGGCCCGGGGCGAGCTGGGGCAGAGCCGTGAATCGGTTCGCCAGACCGTCGTCCGGGCGCCGATCGACGGCCGCGTCGGACGGCGCAACGCCGAGATCGGCATGTACGTGACCGGTTCGACCGCCCTGTTCACGATCGGACGACTGGAAGAGATGCAGGTCGAGGTACCGATCACGCAGGAAATGCTGTCGCGCATCGAGGTCGGACAGACGGCCCGGATTCGCCTCGAGAGCCGGCCCGACACCGTGATCACGGCGGAAGTCTCCCGTATCTCCCCGTTCATCGAACCGGGGTCGTTCAGCGCCGAGGCGGAGATCGACGTTCCGAACCCCGACGGGCTCCTGCTGCCCGGGATGTTCGTGACGGTCGACATCCTGTACGGCGAGAGCGAGCAGGCCACCCTGGTTCCCAAGAGCGCGCTCTACGATGATCCCGGAACGGGCGCTCTCGGAATCTACGTCGCGCCCTCGCTCGGGTTGGAGACCCGGCCCGTCATGCCCGAGGGAGACGAGCGAGCTCCGCTCACCGCGCCCACGATCACCGAATTCCAGCGTGTGGAGGTCCTGGCGGAGGGACGCCACGTGGTCGGCGTCTCCGGGATCGACCCGGATACCTGGATCGTCGTGGTCGGGCAGCACCTCTTGTCGAGCCAGGACCCGGAAGAGGGACCGCCTCAGGCGCGGGTCCGTCCGATTCGCTGGGAGCGCCTGATCGAGCTCCAGGCGCTCCAGCGGGAGGACCTGCTCCGGCAGTTCATGCAGCGCCAGCAGGAGGTCGCGCAGCGAAGGCTCGACTCCGCGGAGGCGGCGGAAGAGGCCGCCCGCGCCGAAGCATCCGGCGACGAGAGCGAGGAGAACTGACATGGCCTCGATCGCGAACCTCTCGATCCGACGACCCGTCGCCACGGCGATGTTCTACCTCATCATCGTCACCATCGGCATCGTCGGATTCCGATACCTGCCGGTCGATCTGCTGCCGGCGATCGAGTATCCCCGCCTGGCCGTCTACGTGGGCTATTCGAACGTCGGCCCGGAGGAGATGGAGACGATCATCACGGATCCGCTCGAGAACGCCTTGTCCGGGCTGCCGAACCTCGAGCGGATGACCTCGAGCTCCGAAGAGGGCCGCAGCGTGGTGCGGCTCGAGTTCGCCCGCGGCACGAACCTCGACGAGGCGGCGAACGACCTGCGCGCGGCGCTCGACCGGTTGCGGAACGACCTGCCCGTCGAGGCGAGCCCCCCGGGCATCTGGAAGTTCGACCCGAACGCCCGGGAGATCATCACGATCTCGGCGACGACCACGAGGGACCTCGAGCAGCTCACAAGGATGCTGGAACGCGAGATCGCGCAGCGATTCGAGCAGATTCCCGGCGTCGGGGCCATCAACATCGGCGGCGGAATCTACCGCGAGATCCAGGTGCAGCTCCGCCGCGACCGGCTGAACGCCGCCGAGCTGACGGCGTCCGACGTCCAGCAGGCGCTGGCCGACGAGAACGTTCGGCTCCCCGGCGGGAACGTGAAAGAGGGGCTCGCCGACCGGTACGTCCGGACCCTGGGCGAGTTCGAGTCGGTCGAGGAAATCGGCGCGGCCGTGGTGGCGAATCGCGACGGCCGACCGATCCGGGTCCGGGACGTGGCGCAGGTCGTGGACGGCTACGAGGACGTGGACGACCTCGCCGAACTCGACGGAGCGCCCGTCGTCCGCCTCGGCATCCAGAAACAGTCGGGCGCCAACACGGTGGCGGTGGCGGAGGACATTCGCCAGGAGGTTCAGCGGATCAACGCCGACCGGGAAGACGTCCGGCTGCAGGTGATCAGCGATCAGAGCGTGTTCATCCGGCAGTCCATGGATTCCGTGCAGAGCGCGGCCTTCTGGGGCGGCCTCCTCGCGATCTTCGTCCTGTACCTGTTCTTCCGCAACGGCTCGACGACCTTCATCATCGCGCTCTCCATTCCGATCTCCGTCATCGCGACGTTCGGCCTGCTGTACTTCACCGGCCTGACGCTCAACCAGATGACGTTCGGGGGACTCGCGCTCGGCATCGGCCTGATCGTAGACAACGCGATCGTCGTCCTCGAAAGCATCGTCCGACACAGGCAGCAACGAGGGAGATCCCTCGAAGCCGCGGCCAGCGTAGGAACCCGCGAGGTGGCGGGCGCGGTCGTGGCCGCCACCCTCACGACCTGCGTGATTTTCCTGCCCGTCGTGTTCATGCGAACGACGAGCGGGCAGCTCTTCCAGACGCTCG
>CAZOEX010000153.1:0-5980 GCA_964578925.1 uncultured Gemmatimonadota bacterium
CCCGCAGGCCGCTGAGGGTCGGGTCGGCCGCGGGGTCGTAGTCGTCCGCGTCCGGGTCGGGGCGCGGGATCCCCATCCCGCCCCGCAGGCCGGCCAGGGCCCGCTCCATGCCGAGGCCGAAGGCGTCGGCCCGGCGGCGGGCCTTCTCCGCCGGGGTTTCGTTCAGGATCCCGTCTCCCGCGGCCCGGCGGTCCTCGCCGTAGAGCTCGCGGTAGCTGTCGCCCACCAGGATTTCGGTGTTGGCCGCCGTCTCGGGCGTCACGAGCGCGTCCACCCGGTACATGCCGTCCCCGTTGGGGAACATGCGGAAGTAGCGGGCGTCGCGGCGCCGCTTCTCGCGCGTGGCCTCGTCCTGGCGGCTCTCGCGCTTCCAGGCGCGGACGCGGCGCTTGAGGGTCGAGGGCGCCGAGTTCTCGGCCAGGGTGAGCAGGTCGGCCTCGGTCTCGGGCGTCGCCGCCCGGGTGAGCACCCGGGCCTGGTCGAAGGAGAGGGACCCCCGGGCCATGGCGGCCGACGACTCGGGTAGTTCCTCGAGCGCCCGGGCGACCCGCACCAGCTCGCGGGCCGTGTAGAGATCCCAGCCGGCGTTCAGCGACAGCCAGTTGGCGCAGGACTCGTGGCCCGCGGGCTTCCAGCCGCCGAATTCATCGAACCGGGCAACGAGGCGGCCCAGCCGCGCCCGGGCGGCGTGGATGTGGGCCGACAGCGTCGTGATCTCGTCGCCCAGGTCGACCAGCTCGTCGGGGGTCAGGGAGGTGGAATCGGGGGACGCTTCGGCCGGCGCGTCGGGCCCGCCCGATGCCTCAGACGATTCGGGCGTTCCAGCCTCCGGGGCATCGGCGTCATCGCCGCCGCCGTAGGATTCCGGGGGCTCGCGGACGAGCCAGGGCGGGACGGTCGGGGCGGTGTGGGGGAAGGAGCCGGGGATGGCGATCGTGTCGCCCGACCCGGCGGCAGCCGTGCCGACCACTCCTGCGGCGACAGCGTCGTCCGTCCTGCCCGTCGCGTAGTTCACCATGGCCCTCTCGATATCTGCAGCAGACTCATTCTCGTCGTTGGCCCTATGATACCAGGGCCAATCAAGGAAGGATCAACACGAAGCGACGCGGGAGGAAGCAGTGCGGAGTGCACGACCCGCGGATGTCCGCCGATCACCTGAACACTGCCCCCCGATGTCGTCGGCCGGCCGCGACTGCTGGCCCCTCAGTGTAAGATCGGATCCACGAGCGGTGTTCTTATTAACGAGAGATCCCCCCAGCCATCCGACATCGACCCTGGAGGATAAGATCATGTCCGGACCGCACCTTACGCCGCGGGAGAAAGAGGTGCTGGAGAGCCTGACGAAGGGGCTCGAGGACGCGAAGATCGCCACTCGCCTGTCCATCGCGAAGAGCACGGTTCGAGCCCATATCAGTTCGATTTTCACGAAGCTGGGCGTCGAGAACCGAACGGCCGCCGCCTGCGAGTATCTGAAGAGACGTCAGGCCCAGTCGACGGCAGGTCCGTGAAGGAGGGTGTCAGTATCGACTAGTCGAAATCGCCAATTGTTGCGACGACAGGATCACCCCAGCTTGCCGGCGAGCGAACATAGCCACGAGGCCACCGTCGTGCTCCCGGGGTCGACCCGGCCCGTCTCTCGCAGAAGGAAGGACTTTCAATGAACATCAAGAAGCTGGGAACGTCGGCAGTAGCGGTGATCGCCATGCTGGCAGCGGGATTGAGTCTTGGGTTCGCGCACGCAAGCACACAACCAGTGCCGGACTGCGGTGAGAAGATCACCTATTACAGTAGTTCTTCCATGACCACCGAGATCGGTTATCATCTGAAGACGCCTCTCAAGAAGCCGTATCCCTGCGGCTGTACGGAGATCATATCGGGGGACACGTCATCATGGTATACGATCGAGGATCAGCCGTGGTGCGTGTAGGCACGTAACTCTCAGCGGCACGGGCGGACGGGGAGTCGACGGTGTTCGCCTCCGCCTCCACAACCCTCTCCCGGCCCACACCATGCGAACGATTACGGTCCTGCTTGCGCTTCTGCTGCTTGGCTTGTCGGCGATGCTGGTCAAGCTGACAATGGAAAACCGCGATTTGCGCGCGCGACTCGCCGCCACGACGATGTCCGACGCCGAACACCGGGGGTACCTGCCCCCGATCAGGACGCAGAGCGTCCGCGACCGGGACTCCGTGGCCATCGCATCGGGGGAACGTCAGACGCTCCTCGTCTTCACGACGACCTGCGGCTTCTGCAGAGAGACCGTTCCAGTGTGGAGGGAGCTGCTCCTTGAACGGGGCAGCACTTCTGGAGTGATCGGTGTGTCCCTGGATCCGGAACCGGCCACTCGCTCGTACCTGGCCTCGAATCCCCTTCCGGTACCGGTCGTTTCCCTATCCGAGCGCGAGCAGAGCCTGCTCGGTCTGGGCCCGGTTCCTCGAATCCTCTCGATAGACGAACGCGGTAAGCTGACCTACGCCAGGACAGGATCACTCGCCGGCGTTACCGCTGCGGCCATGGACTCGGTCCGACGAGTCTTGGCCGCACAACGCTACTGACGAACCCGATCCAACGACCCGATGCCGCCCCTCACGACTTGACATGCAAGCAACCACTTGCATAACGTGGATTCCCGTGACCAACATCTTCGACGCGCTCGCCGCGCCGGCCAGGCGGGCGATACTGGACGAGCTGCACGAGCGCGACGGACAGGCGCTCTACGAGCTGTGCACCCGCCTGACCATGAAGCATGGAATGGAAATGTCGCGGCAGGCCATCTCACAGCATCTGGACGTTCTCGAGCAGGCCGGGCTCGTACGGACGCGCCGCGACGGCCGCTACAAATTCCACCACATCATCAGGCGTCCTCTTCGAGAGGTCGCCGAACGCTGGGGCCTAGAGGAGGACGAAACATGAGAATCGTCGTGACGAGCGTCCTGGTCGACGATCAGGACAAGGCGCTGGATTTCTACACCGACAAGCTCGGCTTCGTGAAGAAGCGGGACATTCCCATGGGGGAATCTCGCTGGCTCACCGTCGTCGGACCCGACGACAGGGACGGGGTGGAGCTCCTCCTCGAACCGGACGGTCATCCGGCGGCGGGCCCTTTCAAGGAGGCCCTTGCCGAGGACGGCATCCCGTTCACGTCGTTCGCGGTCGACGACGTGCGGGCCGAGTTCGAGCGGCTGAAAGGGCTCGGGGTTCGCTTCACGCAGGAGCCGACGGAGATGGGGAAGGTCACCATGGCGGTCCTGGACGATACGTGCGGCAACCTGATCCAGATCGCCGAGACGTCGGACAGTTGATCTACCGAAGCCAGCGTCCGTACCGGAGTCCCCGTCGGTGGCCGCGCCGGAGCCCTCGGCCGCGCCGGAGCCCTCGGCCGCGTCGGTGCTCGCGCCCGCGCCGCCGAACGACCGTACCGGCAGTTCAGTTCCGCCGGGCCCTACCCGTCCCGCGCGCCCTGCCCGTCCTGGTGGGACTGGCCGCGCTGGTCGTCGCGATCCCAGGACCTGCCCTCGCGCAGGACCCCGGCGCACCCGGCCCCCGCTCCGCAGAAGCCCGGTTCACCGCGCAGGAGAACTTCCTCGAGCGGCTCACGGGGACGTGGTCGGTCGAGACCGAGACGATTCTCGGGCCCGGCCGGGATCCCGTGCACAGCGAAGGACGGGCGGCCGCGCGACGCCTCGGTGCCTGGCTCGTCACGGAGACCGAGGGAAGGACGCCCGACGGTCGGCCGGTCACCTCGATCTTCACGCTCGGATACGACACCGCCGAAGAACGATTCCGGGCGACGTGGATCAGTTCGATGCAGGCGCATCTCTGGACATACACGGGCGAGCTGGACGAATCGGGCACGGTGCTCACCCTCGAGACCGAGGGCCCGATTCTCGGAGACCCGTCCACCTCGACGGACTACCGTGAGATCATCGAAGCCGAAGGCGACGACCAGTACACCGTCCGGTCGATGATCCGCGGTCCGGACGGGGAATGGTTCGAGTTCGCGCGGGCCGAGTACCGTCGCGGGGAGTAGGGTATATTCGGCACCGTCCGCTCTCATGCGTCCGGCCGCAGCACCCGCAGTAGCCGGATCTGGCCCGTGTGGTAGATGTCGTGATTCGCGATCCCGCGGATCTCCCGGACCGCGTCGCGCTCGCCGGCGGCGGCTTCCATGTCGTCTTCCGACATCGACGCGACGACGGCCCGGAGCTTCTCGTGCTCCTCGCGCAGCAGCGCGCGCTCGCGCTCCCAGACCGTATCCAGGTCCCGTGTCGGCTCCCCATGGGCTGTGTCATCACCCGCATCACCACCCGCACTTCCGGCGCCCGACGGCCGAACGAACCAGTCGCTGCCCTCGAGGGGGAACGTGCGCCGGCGATCGCCCGTGAGCCGGCGGCGCACGATGTACTTCCAGTAGGCGCAGTGGACCGCAATCTCCCAGATGTTGTGCCGCTCCGCCGACGGTCTCCACGTCGCCTCTTCTTGCCCCACTCTGCGGAGCGTTCCCCACATCGTGGCGCCGTGCCACGCCTTGCGGTCGAACGCCTCGTCGAGCGCGGCCAGGAGCCGGTCGATCGCTTGCGGCCGGTTCGTCATGTAACCACTATATAAACAATAGATGGTTATGACAAGGCGGCCGGGTTTCACGGCGGCGACGTGATCCACACGACATTCCAAGGAGGCCGAATGATCAAGCGGATCTGGCACGGCTGGACGAGTCCGCAGAACGCCGATCGATACGAGGCGCTGCTACGGGAGGAGATCTTTCCGGGAATCGCCGCTCGCGGAATCGATGGCTATCGAGGGATCGAGCTGCTGCGTCGCGAGGCGGGGGACGAAGTGGAGTTCGTGACCATCATGACCTTCGACTCGATGGCCGCCGTCGCCGAGTTCGCCGGGCCCGACCCGGGCGTCGCCTACGTTCCGCCGGGGGCACGTGAGGTGCTGGCCGGGTTCGACGAGCGGGTGCGGCACTACGAGTTGATCAGCGGGCACGGCTCGACCGCGTGACTGTCGCCGGCAGCAGCACCGAGCCGATCCAGTCGTTGTGGAGCGAGACGCCGACCCGGTAGACGTGGCGCTACTCCCGCCGCCGCTAGCCGCCGTACCCCTGGCTTCACCACGCTCTCCACGTCCAGCTCGGGGGAGCGGCGGCGGAGGCGGCAGGGTCCTGAGAGCTCAGAGCAGCCGGAACGCCATCGACCGGAAGTTGAGCCCCCCGATCAGCCCCCGACCGCCGCCAGCGCCTCGGCGACCCCCTCCAGCACCCACAGCTCCGTGCGCACGTCTCCGCCGGAGAAGGCCAGCCGCCGCCCGTCGGAATGCAGGGCGATGTGGCGCTGGCCGTCCATGGCCTCCATCAGGCGCACGGGGTCGCCGCCGTCGACGGGGACGGACAGGATCACGTGTTCCTCCTGGCCTCCCCACGGCCCCGCCATCACCAGCACGTGCTCGCCGTCGGCGCTCCAGGCGAGGTCGCCCGGGCGAACCTCGAGGTGGAGCGGCAGCTCGACCGAGTGGAGGTCGCGCAGCTCCCCGCTTTCGAAGTCGACGAGTGTGAGGGTCGAGACGTCGGTCTCGGGGTTCCGGTGGACGAGGGCCGCACGCCCTCCGTCGGGCGCGACGGCCAGGTTGCCCACCTCATGCTCCTCCGGCAGCGTCGCCATCGACCGCTCCGAGTCCGACGCGAGATCGCGGAGGACGACCGTCGCGCCGGTGCGCCTCTCGGCCGGATCGGTCTTCAGGAGGACGAGGCGCTCGCCGTCGGGCAGGACGTCCATCGCCTGACCCGTGCCCGGCCCGATCTCCTCATCGATGGAGCCCGTCCGCGGATCGATCCGGTACAGGGAGGGCGAGCGGCCCTCGGTGACGCCGAGGAAGACCAGCGACTCGCCGTCCGGAGCCCACCGGAGGCTCCGGATCGCCCCGAGGCGGAAGTCCCCGCGCGCGATCTCGCGCACCGCGTCGCCGTCGGCCGCCCGGA
>CAZOEX010000154.1:0-5962 GCA_964578925.1 uncultured Gemmatimonadota bacterium
TCACCCTGCCAGGCACGGTACATCAGGTAGAGCCAGAGCACGAGGCCTCCCGCCGAGAGCCCGAGGGAAAGGAGAAGGCCGAGGAGCCATCCGAGGATGGGCACGACAGCCAATATCGCGCTAACCACCATCAGTCCGATGGAGAGCACGATCATCCCGACCGTGACGGTGATCGCCTGCATCGCGTGGAATCGCACGAAGGGTCGATGGCCGTCGATCACGAGGAAGAGGATTCCGGTCAACGCGCCCAGGATGTAGCTCAGGGCGCCGGCGACGTTCGTGTCGAGGCCCGTGCCCGCCGGGACGGACCTCTGCCCGGTCGTCTCCGGCACCGCGGGCTTGGGGCGAGCGGTTTCCCTAGTGTGTTCTCCCGTCGTCTGCTTCTCGTCCATGAGCTCTACTCTCCGTACCCGATTCTTGCGGGTTCAGGGTGAGGGGAACGACCCGTCTGGCAAGCCGTGCGACCAGACGGTGGCGAGATTGTAAACGGTCCATGCGTTCGGTTCGTCGGCCGATGGGTCCATTGATTCGAGTCGCTCCGCGTGTTTCTCCGCCAGGGCGATGTTCGCGAGCGTCACGGGATCGCCCGCCTCGCGGGATCCGCGGTATGCCTCCGGAGCGTTCGCGTCGCGGTGGGCATTTCTCAGCGCCGCTCCCGTCCAAGCGTACTCCTCCAGCGACATCTCTGCCTCTTCCAGCGCCCGGGCGATGTGAAGTCGCGAGTCGATCAGCACGCCGGTGCTGCGGAAGCCTTCGAGCGCATCGCCGAGCCTCGCCCGGCCTTCGCGGTTCCGGTCGGCGACCTCGTCCAGTCGCCGAACCGTTGGTTCGATCTGGGTCCAGGCAAGCTCGGTGGCGTGGAAGAAGCGCTCGGCCGACGCGGGATCGATGCGGCCGTTCGCTGGCGGGGTAAACGGATGCTCGCGGTCCAGTCGCTCGAGGATACCGGAGGCCTGCTGCTGCGCCTCTGCCCGATTCTGCACGCCTCTGATCACGTCGTCCGCCTGGCCCTTGACCCACCATCCACCCACACCCAACAGCACCGCGGCGATCGCGGCAAAGCCGAAGAACGCGACGATGCAGCCGATCGCGACCTTGAGCCCCGTCGGCATCTTGCGTTCGGGAGCGGGCTCGGCGGCCTGGGCCGCTGCTTCCGGTGGGACGTCTGGATCCATGGCGGACTCCCGGGCGGATGTTGATCGATCGCGCATCACACGCATAAGCGTTAAAGCGGCCCGAAAACCGCCATTCGGGTGTTCGTCGCTGCCCTCGGATCTAGCGCATGAGCAGTCGGCCGAACGCCGTGACGGCAATGCCGGAGATCCGGGCGGGGACGCGAGTACCTCCGCCGCGAGCCGCTGCCAGCCCGAACGCGAGGGAAGCGAGAAGCAACACCGCCGCCGGCACCATCATCGCGTAGGTGATCAGACCGCCCATACCCGCCGGTTCCCGGTCTGGCCGCAAGAGAATACGGCTGGTCACGTCGGATCGTCCGGTGAAGTCGCCGTCTGCCCGCTGAATACGCGCTTCGAGCCTCCAGGTACGGAACGGTGAGTCTCGTAGCTCCAGAGCCGCGATCCGCGTCCACGTCCTTCCTTCACCGACGACATGCGGAGGATCGGTGCCGTCGTACGTGGTCTCATGGAGCGGCTTCCGTTGGGGCCGAGCACGCGGAGTTGAATCCGACCCGTGAATCGGGTCGAGGGAATCGAATCGGCAGCTCGGCGCGACGGATCGAAAGGAAGTTGCGGCCCCAGGCTCGATAGCCACAGAACGTGCGCGCCATCCTCCCAGATCCGGAAGTCCGTGCCTGACCACTGGCTGGACTGACTGGCGGGGAAGCTCACGCGGTTCGACCCTAAGAGAGTTCGATCGATCCCTCGGTCGTGAAGCTCAGGTCGACCGCGGGGATGTCGAGCCGGATCGACGCGGGGAGGGCTTCATCGCCATCCAGTCGCCCCGAGTCGATGGCGTCGTCGACGGCCTTCTCGATCTCGCGCTGGGCGGAAACGCCGAAGGTCTTCAGCAGTTTGCGGACTTCGAGGTTGAAGGTGTCTTCGTCCATGATGTGATCCGGCTCCTTCCGTCAGCTTCTCGTGTCCGTCTCTCAATATCGATCCCGGTAGGCCTGCTCCTCCGCCCGCATCATCTCATCCCGCGCCGCCCGGAACTCGCTGTCCTCGCGCCAGTTGGGCCATGTGGCCTGGTTCGCGACCATCCAGCCGACCCGGAAGAAGAACTCGAGGTCGAGCGCCGCGCCCGACAGATCCCAGCTCTCGTCCAGCTCATCGCTCACCTGGTGGTATCGCTCCTCGGTGTACTCGGCCAGCTCGGCGCGGCCCCGCGCCTCGCCGCCCTCCACCATATCGATGCCCGGATCCGTGTACAGCGCCGGGACCCCCTGTTTGGCGAACTCGAAGTGGTCGGAACGGAAGTAGTAGCCCTTCTCCGGCTCAGGGTCGGGACTGATCGTCCGGCCCTGCGCCTCGGCCGCGGCCCGAGCGTAGTCGTCCAGCTCGGATTGGCCGAGGCCGACCACCGTCACGTCGTTCGTCGCGCCCCAGGTGTTCAGGGCGTCCATGTTGACGACGGCCGCCGTGCGGTCGAGCGGTACGACGGGATGCGACGCGTAGTACGCTGAGCCGAGCAGGCCCTGCTCCTCCGCCGTCACGGCCAGGAACATGATCGAGCGCTCCGGCGGCGAGCCGGCCTGCGCCGCCGCCCGGCAGGCTCGTGCGAGCTCGATAAGGCCGGCCGTGCCGGAGGCGTTGTCCCGTGCCCCGTTGTAGATGCTGTCTCCCTCGAGGGTCGGATCGATCGGGAAGTGGTCGTAATGGGCGGTATAGATGACGTACTCGTCGGGTCGCTCCGCGCCCGGCATGACCGCGAGGAAATTGGGCGACTCGGAGCGTTCGATCGTGTTCTCGATCTTGATCGACGCGGTGAGGCCGAGCGGTACGGGCGCGAAATCGATCGACAGCGCTGTCTCGTCCAGGGCCTCGAAGTCTTGCCCGGCTCGCTCGAAGAGGTCGCGCGCGACTTCCTCGGTGATCCAACCGCCGACGTCCACGAGCGGCGCGTCGCCCGGTTCGGCGAGCCCGAACTGCGGGCCCGACCAGCCGTTCTCGACCACGCCCCACGGGTAACCGGCCGGTCCGGTGCGGTGGACGATCAGCGCGCCGGCCGCCCCCTGTCGCGCGGCTTCCTCGTACTTGTAGGTCCAGCGGCCGTAGTAGGTCATCGCCCGGCCGTTGAAGAGCGAGTCGTTCTCAGTCGCGTAGCCCGGATCGTTCACGAGGATGACGACCGTCTTGCCCTCCGCGTCGACCCCCTCGTAGTCATTCCAGCCGTACTCGGGCGCGACGATCCCGTAGCCGACGAAGACGAGCTCCGAATCGTCCAGCGAGATGGACTCGACGACCTGCTCCGTGGTCGCGACGAAATCGGTCTTGTGCTCGAGCGTCCAGCTGCCGTCTTCGCCCGAGATCTCGAGTGCCATGTCGGGGCTCGGCGTGAGGGAGACGAGCGGCACGTTCTGCGTCCAGCTCCCGTCGTTGCCGGGCTGGAGGCCGAGCGCCTCGAACTCCTCGGTCAGGAAGCGGATCGTCTTCTCCTCGCCGGGCGTGCCCGGTGCGCGGCCACCGAGCGAATCTGCCGCCAGCACGGCGATCTCCTCGCGAAGCGAATCGGCGGAGATCGCCTCGAGCGCCGCGGCCGGTGGTTCCGGTGCGGACCCGGGACCGGCCGCTTCGTCGGTGTCCGTGGAGGCACCGTCGTCGCCCGCCGGGCCGCAAGCGGTGAGAGCGACGATCGCGGCGAGGGCCGCGAGGGGGACGAGGACCTTCTCCCTCCGGGTGCTGCGCCGCGAGCGGGTTCGTTCGATCACGTCCAGTCCTCCATCATTTCGGTCACCTCGTAGCTCGGTCGCAGGTCGACGGGCACGGTTCCCTCGAGCCGGTCGAGCGCGTCGCGCACCTCCGGGGTCATCGTGCCGTAGCGTTCGAGGAACTGCCCGGCGCCCTCGTAGTCCCCGGTCGCCTCGATGAGCAGGTACTGCCGGGCCAGGTCGGCCATCACCCCGGGCATCGCCTCGAGGTCCGCGGCGAA
The DNA here is from genome assembly GCA_964578925.1 of uncultured Gemmatimonadota bacterium. Lineage (GTDB taxonomy): Bacteria > Gemmatimonadota > Gemmatimonadetes > Palauibacterales > Palauibacteraceae > JARFPW01. The sequence continues at coordinate 4,108 of CAZOEX010000154.1, forward strand.
CTTTCCGGTCTCCTCGTCGTAGTCGATCGCGCCGTAGTCGAGCAGGTAGTTGAGCTGCGTCATGCAGCCGAGCCCGTGCGCTTCCGTCGCGCCGAACCGGATGCAGCGAAACATGTCGGCCACGTGGTCGATGTAGATCTCCTCGCGGAAGTTCTCGTCGTAGACGCCACGGTCCGTGAGCACGCCCAGGCTGTGCGTGCCGACGGCGTCCGCCTTCGCCTCCTCGATCGCCGAGTAGCGGTCGCGCAAGCCCTGGGCGACCGTCGTCTCGGGCTGCCCCGTGACGTAGTCCGGGCCCAGGGCGTGGGCCAGCTCGTGCATCAGCACGCGCGTAAAGTACGGATCGGGCCCGATGCGCGACGCCTGCTCCTCGACGAGCACGGTTTCGGCGATCGGCTTGAGGATCCGGTCGAACTTCGCCTGGATCACGTTGCGCAGCATCACCTTCTTCGAGCCTTCCTGCTCACGCACCCGCGGGTCGTTGGGGAGGTTGAAGGCGATCGTCTGGACACCCTTCCGCGTGTCGCCGGCCGCGTAGATCAGGTCGATCACCGAGATCGGCGCCGTGAACGGCCGGTCGAGATACTTGTGCTGGTCGGGGATCGGGAGCGCCCGCTCCAGATCGGGCAGGTAGCCCTCGAGACGCGCGAGCTGTCCGCTCGCCTCGGGGTCCTTGAGGCCGATGAACGATTCGAAGGCCGTCTTGTAGCCGAACAGGTTGTCCTCGTAAACCTCGTACGGTCCGATCGTCGGGTCGACGAGGTTGTCCTCGAGGCGCATCCACGCGACCTCGCTCTCGAAGTACTCGTCGGACAGGAGCGCGTCGGCGCGCAGCTCGAGGAATCGCTGCAGCGACGGGTTCTCGGCATCCTCCGCGCCCTCGCGCAACGCCGCTGCGGCCGGCTCGAGCTGTTCGCGAAACGCTTCCGAGTAGGGGACCGCTTCGAGACCGCCCTCCTCCGTGCGCTCGATGATCGTGTAGCCCGAAACGAAGGCCTCCCGGTCCTCCGCGTGGTTCTCGAGCCAGCTCTCGAACTCCTCTCGCGTGATGTCCGCCGGGTAGTAACCGGCGCCCGCGGGCTTCTCGCCCACGTCCAGGAAGGGCTCGTCGCTCTCCAGCGCGTCCCATGGGCCGTACATGATCTCGTAGTAGGCTCGGATCGCGTCGGCCTCGTCGGATTCGCCTGCGGGAAGCACCGCCCCGGGGTTCGCGTTGCCGCGCCAGACCTGCAGCCGGAAGGCGTCGTCGAGGTGACGGGACGCCTCGACGAGGTGCGCTACGACGCGGCGCTGGTCCTCGTCGAGCAGGCTGTCTTCGAAGGTCAGGGTGATCGGCGCGAACTGCGCCAGCCGTTCCTCCGCGGCCGACGCGCCGGTTTCAGCGTCGGCGTCCGTGTCCCCGGAGTCGCCCGCCGGTCCGCAGCCCGTCGCGACCAGGAAGAGCATCAAGACGGGGGCCGCGACGGCAGCTCCGTGCGCCGTCCTCATGCCTCACCGCCGTTCACGTTCTTCGCCCGTTCCTTTCGGACCGCGGTGACCACGAGCAGGGCGAAGCCGCCCCAGACGAAGGCGAGGACGGCGATCATCGTGATGATGCCTGTGGATGTCATGTCGAGTTCACTCCCGGCGGACAGGTGGCACGTGGCTGACGTGTCGAAGCTACCCTTCGGACGGTTCTCGCGCAGGTGCGCGGATCGAGGCGACGAAGGTGATCGTGAGGATCACGGCGATGACGATCAGGCTGATCCACGTCGGCACGTGATAGAAGGGCTCGATGATCATCTTCGTGCCGACGAAGCCCAGGACGACGCCGAGGCCGAGGTTCAGGTACCGGAATTTTCCGACCATCCCTTCG
>CAZOEX010000155.1:0-5924 GCA_964578925.1 uncultured Gemmatimonadota bacterium
GCTGAACGGTCGCGGCCGGGATCGACCGGAAACCGAAGCTCGCAACCTCCCGGCCACGGAGCCGCGCCAGGGCCAATAGACCGATCACGGCTGCCGTCGTGGTCTTGATGCCTCCCGCCGTGGAGCCCGGCGCGCCGCCGATCGACATCAGAAGGATCGTCGCGAAGTCGCTGCTGACCGTCGTGGCCGCGTAGTCCACCGTGTTGAAGCCGGCGGTTCGGGGCGTGACGCTCATGAACAGGCTGTTGACCAGCCGGTCGGCGACGGACAGGTGGGCCAGGGTGTTCGACCACTCGAGCAAGGCGAAGGCGATCCAGCCGCCGACCAGCAGTACGCCGGTGAGTTGCAGGACGAGGCGGGAGTGCAGCGACAGGCGGGGGCCGGCCGGCTCGCGTCGTTCCGAAGCGACGTCTCGCAATTCCTCCAGGACGAGGAAGCCGAGTCCCCCGGCGACGATGAGAACCATGATCATACCGAGGGGAATCGCACTATCCTGGAACCCCATCAAGGAATCGGAGAAGGTGGAGAACCCCGCGTTGCAGAACGCGCTGACGGACTGGAACACCGCGTGCCATGCCGCCTCGCCCGTCCCGAAACGCGAACGCCACGAGAGGAAGAGGACCACCGCCCCCACGGCCTCGAACAACAGCGTCAGGGTGACGACGCTCCGGACGAGCCGGCGGAAGTCCAGCTCCGGAGCGACGTCCGCGTGCGACGAAGCGACGGCCTCCTGGTGCAGGGAGAGCCGGCGCCCGAAGGCCTGGATGATGAGGGTCGTGAAGGTGAGGATGCCGAGGCCGCCGAGCTGGATGAGCACCAGGATGAACGCCTGCCCCCGGGCGGTGAAGTACGTTGCCGTGTCGACCACGATCAGGCCGGTTACGCAGACGGCGCTCGTGGCCGTGAACAGGGCGTCCACCAAACGGAGGCGTGGCCCGGCGTACAGCCCGGGCAACGTCAGGAGACCGACCGTCCCGAAGGCGATGAGGCCCAGGAACGACACGAGGAGCAGGCGCGGCGGGGTCATGCGGACGCCGATCTTCACGTTCCTCATCTCCGCCGGCCAAACCAGCGTGCGAGCCACGCTTCGATCGACCCGCCGATCGGCCGATATCGCTTCACCATCAACACGCGGCCACTGAACCGCTCACCGACGGTCTCGGGAATTACTCCGAGGAGCGCCTGGCGGACGCGGCCTTCGCGGGTGGCGCCAATCAAGATCGTATCGACCCCGGTGGACTCTGCGAAGGCCACGATGTCCGCGGCGACGTCTCCCGTGCCGTTGCGCACCTCGACCTCGATACGTTCCGACCCGTCGGCAAGCTCGTGCTTCTCGACCAGCCGCGCTCTCTCTTCCTCGAGACCTTCCCTCGGGTGTTCCAGCGGACCCTCCGTGAAGGTCACCAACGTGACGCGAATCCGGCTTTCGGCGGCCAGAAATGCGCCCGCCACATCCGCCGCGCGACGGGCGTGGGGGCCTCCTGCCGTCGGTACGAGGATGCGCTCCGGGCGTTCGGTGCCGTCCAGCTTGAGGACTGCGACGTCGCAGCGCGCCTGTTCCACCACCCGGTCGAGCGTGTCTCCCAGGAGCTTGTCCGCACGCCGCCGCCGCTGACCTCGCCAGCCCACGAGGATGAGATCGCTGTCCCGTTGATAGCTGATGTTCACGATGCTGCGACCGACATCGTGCCCGATCGTGACCATGTAGTGGCCGGGGACGTCCTTCGGAACGTGCCGCATGGCGGCCGCCAGACGTTCCCGCTCGTCCCCCACGAACCGCAGGCCCGCCTCGAGAGGCGTCTGTTTGGGCACCGTCACGACCGTCGTCAGCAGCACTTCTCCGTCGTGGGCCCGCGCCAGGGCGGCGCCGAGCTGGATCAGCGCATGCTCATGCTCGGGATTCGCCAGCGGGACCAGCACCTGGTATTGCCGCTCCACCGGCGCCCGCTCCTCGGACACGAGGCGCGTCTCCGCCTCGATCTCCGTCTCCCGCACGCGACGATGCGAGTACAGGAAGAAGATACCGAAGCCGACGGCGATCCACGCGATCGCTCCGTACCAGGCCGTCGGGCTGTAATTGAACAGGTAGACGGCGAGGAAGAGCTTCGTGACGATGCCGACGATCGGAACGAGCGGGAACCAGGGCATCAGGTATCCGTAATCCAGCCGCTCGCCGTACTTCCGCCGGATCACGATCGCGGCGTAGTTCACCTGCAGGAAGAGCAGGAGAAACATGACGTCGGTGGCGGCCGCCACGTGTTCGATCGGGAGCGCGACAGCCATGACGACGATGAGTGCACCGCTGAACAGCACCGATATGTGAGGCGTCCGGGTCCGGGGATGCACCCTCGCGAAGGCGTCCGGGAGGACATGGTCCCGGCCCATCGCGAACCCGACACGCGTCGACGAATACGTCGTCGCGTTAAGGGCCGAGAGCGTGGAGAACAGCCCCGCGACGAGGATGACCAGCGTACCGTACGGCAGGACCTGCTCGGCCGCCCGCGCCAGGCCGAGTTCCCCGAGATGGCCGAGCACCTGCCAGAGCGCCGGGTCGGCCGCCAACGCGCCCCCGCTGGCTCCATGCGCTCCGTCCGACGTCCCGGCCCGCGCCACTTCGATCAACTCGGGAGTGAGCGTAACGGCGCCGAGGAGTACGATTGCCACCAGGATATAGACCGTGACGACGATCGCCATCGAATAGAAGATGGCCTTCGGGATGTTCTCTCGCGGGTTCACCACCTCTTCGCCGGACTGGACGATGATCTCGTAGCCCTCGAACGCGATGAACGTCAATCCCATGGCGATGAAGACACCGCCATAACCTTTCGGGAGGAAGGGTTCGAACTGCCGGACGGTCTCCGCCGGTTGCCCCGCGATCACACCGAATCCGGCGATGATGAACACCAGGATGACCGTGACTTTGACGAGCGTCACCACGTTGCCGGCGACTCCCGTCTCCTTCGCCCCGCGGAAGTTGATGTAGGCGAAGGTCACGCCCGCGATGACGGCGAACAGCTTTTCGAGGACCGGAGAGGACAGGCCGAACGGAGCGACACCGAAGTACTCGACCAGCAGCAGCGTCGCGAACGCGCCGAACCCCAGCACGTACAGAGAGCCCGCCACGGCGTGCGCGAACCAGCTCATCCAGCCCGCAATGAAAGCCTGGTCCCGGCCGAGAGCGTCGCGGACCCAGAGGTAGCCGCCACCGGCCTCGGGGATGGCGGACCCGAGCTCGGCGTAGACCATGCCCGTGAAGATCGTGATGAAGCCGTTGAACGCGAACGCCATGACCAGGGCGGGGCCGGCCTCGCCGGCCGCCAGGCCCGTCAGCACGAAGATGCCGGCGCCGATCATCGCGCCGACGCCGATCATCGTGATGTCGAACAGGGAGAGATCGCGCGCCAGGTGCGGCTGATCTTCGCCCCCATGCTCGAACGGGGGCGGACCCTCACTCATCCTGGTCCTCGGCTTCGCGATCCCCCGGCCGGTGTTTCGGGTTCGGGTGGTGGGGGTACCGTCCCCGCTTCACCTGTTCGACCACGTGCTTCCCGTGGACGACCGCCCATATGAGACCGACGTAGGCGATGGACGTGAGGATCATCCCGACCAGGAGATCCGTCGTCATACGCGAGGATGGACGGTCGTTCGAACCTTCACGTGTCGCCCGGGCCGCGGTCTCTGCGATGAAGCTGGTCGCGAACTGCCGCTCGGGCGCGGGACGCGGTGAAGGGTTTCTCGAGGACCGCCGCCGCGCCGTGGGCCTTCGCTTCCGACACTTCCGGGGCGCACGCGTCGTCCGTCAGTACGATGACGGGGATTCCCTCGTGACTCCGCTCCAGCGTCTCGAGTACGGCGAGGCCGTCGACGACAGGCAACGCGAGGTCGAGAAGAACGAGGCGGAACCCGCTTTCCGCCAGCATCTCGAGGGCTTCGTCACCGGAAGCGGCCAGCCGCACCTCAGCGCTGAACGGTCGCAGGGCTTCCGCGAGCAGGCGGCGGACGTCGGCATCGGCATCGACGACGAGAATCTCTCCGGGCGTTGCCATCTACAGCACCTCCAGCCACGCCGCCGGCTCGGGAAGGGAGCCGCCCGTGAGGAGATAGGCGATCAATGAGAGACAGCATACGAGGATCAACAGCAGCGCCGTGCGACGGAGTCGCCTTCTGCGTTGCTGCCGCTTCTTTTTCTCGTACGCTTCCGAATCCGGTAGCGGACGCGACATCGGAGCACCCCTTCCCTCGGGTTCGTCGCTCCCAAAGCCTATAACATGCCGGAAAACCCATCAGCGATGTACAAAGGCCGTGGCGTCAGCCATTAAGAAGATGTAAAGAGATGTAAAGCGGGGACCTAAGGGGTGGAGACGTCCTCGATGTCGGCGACGGGAAGTCGGAGCGTGAAGACGCTGCCGCCGTCCGAGCGGGCCTCGTACCCGACCGACCCGTCCTGCGCCTCGGCGACGTGGCGGGCGATGGCCAGGCCGAGGCCGGTCCCGCCTCCGGACATCGAGGAGCCCGCCCTGAAGAACGGTTCGAAGAGGTGCTCTGCCTCGTCCTCCGACACGCCAGGGCCCTCGTCGAGCACCTGGAAGAGAAGGTGGCTGTCGTCGCTTTCAATCCGAATTTCGACCGATCCCGGGATCGGGGAATGGCGCAATGCGTTTTCGACGATGTTCGTCAGGGCTCGGAGCGAATGGACGAAGTCGAAACGTCCGACGAGGATCGAACCGTCGGCAGGCAGTCGGACCACGACCTCGTCGGCCCCCGGGACGCCACGCAGGCGCTGAAGGACTGCGCCGACGAGGTCTTCGGCCGCGTTCAGCTCCAGGGACAGCGGAAGCTTGCCCGCCCGCAATCTGGACAGATCCAGCAGATCGCTCACGAGCGTGTTGAGGCGCTCGGCCTCCCGTTCGATCAACTCTCCCTGTTCTTCGCCGGCCATTCTCAACTCACCGGCGACAGCCCGGATCGTAGTCAGAGGGGTCCGCAGATCGTGAGAGACCGATGCCAGGAGCGCGTCCTTGAGTCGATCGGACTCCCGGAGCGCGACGACGCGCTCGGCCTCCCGCTCGAGGTGCACTCTCTCCGCTGCCAGCGCGGCGTAATAGGCGAGCGCGTCCGCAAAACGCGCCCGCTCGGGGTCCAGCCGGACTCCGTCCTGATCCGACAGCCAGAGGACGCCCGGCATGTGGTCGCGCACGACGAGCGGCACCAGCACGTCGCGCAGGTCCGTCCGTTCCGTGAGCAGCGCCGAAAGGGAAGCGGATCGTTCGGCGGCGCCTACCGTGCCGGTTCGCGACCGGAAGACGCAGCGGCCTTCCTCCTCCACGCGCGAGACCATCTTTCTGACTTCGCTCGAGATCCCGGCATCGGCTTCGTCCGGCGCTCCCGGATCAGCTTCCTCCGGCGCTCCCGGATCGGCTTCCTCCAGGATCTCGCAGGACTCCACGTCCAGCTCGGATCGGATGACCCGGGTCAGCGCTTCGACGGCCTCGGTCGCGCGGCCCACCGACAGGCTCTCCGCTACGAGCCCCGCGAGCCGATCCATCTCGCGTGCGCGCCGTTGCGCCAAGCGTGCGGCCAGTCGCTGGCGATGCAGGAGCTCCGCCGCGACACCCCCCGTGACGAGGAAGGCGATCAGAACGCCCCAGTCCAGTGGATCCTCGAGGTGCAGGGCGTACAGCGGCGGGAGAAGGAAGAAGTTGAACGTGAGGAAGCATGTGATCGACAGCAGCAGTCCGACGAGTCGGCCGGCGCGCGCGCTCCCGGCGAGCACGACGAGCAGGAAGGCGAGCGCGACGTGCGCCTTGTCCAGTGGCTCCCGGAGCATCCACAGAACGAACGTCGCCCCCGCCGCGACGAGCAGCCATACGGCGACCGTACGCCAGCGGCTCGCGTCGCGCCCGGTCTCAGTCCGGCCGTTCGAA
>CAZOEX010000156.1:0-5922 GCA_964578925.1 uncultured Gemmatimonadota bacterium
AGATGTCGTTGAGAAACGCGAACATCATGAAGAAGCCGACGATCGTCGCGCCGGCAATCGTGCTGTAGCGGTACACGGCGTCAGGCAGCGCCGATCCCTTCGCGCCCTCGAGAAGCAACAGCACGAAGTGCCCGCCGTCCAGCACCGGGATCGGCAGGAAATTGAGAATCGCGAGGTTCAGCGAGAGAAAGGCGATGAAGGCGAGGAAGCCGCGGAGGCTGAGCCTGAGGGTCTCGCTGCCGATCCGGGCGATCTCCACCGGCCCGCTGAGCTGTCGCAGTCCGATGTCACCGGTGGCCAGCAGCCGTCCGCTCTCGGCGATCAACCGCGTGTTTCGCTCGACCTCCCGCGCGCCCAGCTGCAGGGCGCCCCGCACGTCCGTCTCCACGCTGGGTGGGAGGCTCGGAATCAGCGCCTCGAGGATCTTCACGCGCGACGTCTCGTCCGCCGGCATCCAGACCCGGTGGGTGGCCCCGTTCTCGAAGGCCAGCTCGTGGAAGCCCTCGTCCGCCGCGATCAACCGGAGGCCGAACGCCGCCCAGTCCTCGAGCGGCTTCCCGTCCATCGAGACGATCCGTTCGTCGAGGGGAATGGACTGCCAGCCGGCGAGATCATCGACGGCGGAGGCGTCGACCGCCAGGACCTTCGGCTCGAGCGGGCCGCCGCCACCATCCAGCGCAAGAGCCGCGTAGAGAAGGACGGCCAGGATCACGTTGGCCGCGCACCCCGCCGCGATCACCACCATCCGAGCGTGCAGCGGCTGAAAGGCGAAGCCGGTCGGCCAGGCGCGACGCGCCTCTGCGGTGTCTCGCATCCCTTCGATTCGGACGTAGCCGCCGAGCGGGATGAGCGCGAGCTGGTAGCGCGTACGGCCGACCTGCTTCGAGACCATGGCCGGGCCGAAGCCGACCGAGAAGCAGGTGACGGGCATGCCGGCCCATTTCGCCGCGAGCAGGTGGCCGAGCTCGTGGACGAAGATCAAGAGGTTCGCCACGAGCACGATCACGAGCAGAGCTGTCCACACCACCGGCCTCCTTGGTTCTGCGACTCCGGGCTCCGGCCGCGCCGAGCGGGGCCGGGACGATTCTAGAGAGAAGCAAGATCCGGTGCCCGGCTCGAGAACGACCGTCCGGATGCCCGAAGAGGCCCATGAATATGCCGTTTCCGGCCAATCAGCGCCCTCCCCGTCCCCTTCCGCGGTCCCGCACGTGTGGCACTGCCGCAACGGCGGGCGGCGCGCTCGCGAGGTTGCGGGATCGTCACGGACGAGGCCAGAGGTCTTCGTACATCACGTAGTGCGACGGCCGCATACCCAGCGAGCGGTAGACGGCCTGCGCCCCGGCGTTGTCGCGCTCCACGTAGAGCCGCAGGCCGACGGCTCCGCTGTCTCGGGCGGCTTCGCGCACGTGACGGTGGAGACGGCGGTAAACGCCACGCCGTCGGTGGCTCTTCGCGACGTAGACGCTCTGGATCCACCAGATCGCTCCGTTGCGCCAGTCGCTCCATTCCGTGGTGACCGCCAGCTGGCCGATGATGTCGCCTCCGTCTTCCGCGACGTAATAGCGTCCACGGGCCGGATCTCCGAGCATCGCCTCGACTCCATCCGCCAGAACGGCTCGATCGAGCATCCGACCTTCCGTCTCCCTGGCCATCGCCTGGTTGAAGAGCACGATTCGGTCGCAGTCCGCGACCGTCGCCTCGCGGATCGTAACGTCCATCCCCTCCTCCGTATGTTCGGCTGATCGAGCTATCTCGCTTGAGTACGACAGATACGCATGCTGTGGCGGGATACACCGCTCCATGGCGTCTCGCGTCGGTCGAGCCCTCGTGCAGGTCGATTCGGCCCGGAAATACGGGCTTTTCGGGGGGCACGTCCCTTGCGCAGCAATGGGCGAAGTGCTCCGCCGAGACAACCGAGAGGGCCGAGGTCCCATGATGGATCAAACAGGTACCGTCCGCCGCGATCTATGGAGCGCGCCGGACGCATCCCTGCTTCAGCCAGGGGGCGAGGGCGAACTCATCATCTCACGGTTTCGCTCCATCCTCGCGGTCATCGCGTGGACGATCGCGATGTACGTCGCCTACAGAAGTCCTGCTTCCGAGATCGGGAGAATATACCACGTCTTCGCCACGGTAACGGCGGCCTCGGTGTTGGGCATGCACCTGGCAGTGAACCGCATGCACTACAGCTGGTGGCTGGGGTTCGTGACGAGTCTCGCCGAGGTTTCGCTGGTAAGCGGAGGTCTCTTCAGCTTCGTCGTCACCGGACACCCGGAGCATGCGCTCAACGCCTCGGTTCTCTTCGCCGTCTACTTCTTCTCGCTCGCCGCGACGACGATCCGTCTCGACCATCGCGCGTGCCTGGTCGCCGGGATCACCGCTGCCGTACAGTACGCGATCATCGTAGCGGTCGCGGGCTTCCAGGCGGGATGGGACGCGCAGTTCCTCGATCTCGCCGGCCAGACGATGCGGATCGTCCTCCTGCTCGCGATGACGGGGTTCGCCGTCATCGTCAGCCACCGCATACAGGTGCCCCACGTCCTGTCCGCGAACGATTCGCTGACCGGCGTTCTGAACCGCCGCGCGTTCAACGAGCGCTGGGACTCCGAGCTCTCCCGCGCTCGGCGCTACGGGCGTCCTATCTCCGTCGCGGTCCTCGACATCGACTACTTCAAACAGTTCAACGACCATCACGGGCACGCCGCCGGCGACATCGCGCTCAAGACCGTGGCGAAGGCGCTCAGGGGACGCATACGATCGACCGACTTCGTGGGCAGGCTGGGCGGCGAGGAGTTCGCCGTCGCGCTCCCCGAGACCAGCACCAAGGACGCCAAGGTGCTGGCCGAGGCCCTCCGGAAGATCGTGGGCGAGATCCCGATGAACATCCCGGGCAGCCGCGTCCCCGCCAACGTGACGATCAGTGTGGGCATCGCGAGCTGGCCCGACCACGGGGAAGAGATCACCCGGCTCCTCGACCGGGCCGACGACCGGATGTACGAGGCCAAGCTGGCCGGGCGGAATCGCGTGAAGGGCCCGAGCGAGCGCTCCAGCCCCCTGGGAACGCCGATTCCTTTCTGATCTTCAACGAGTCGCACCCGCCAGGGCTCGTCGGACGGCGAAGTAGACGACGCCGAGCGCGATTCCTATCCACAGGAAGCCCCACACGACCGTGGGCACTCCTGTCAGCTCCGCCAACATCCGGGCGTCGGAGTCGATCATCGGTCGATCGAGGATGTCGCTCTTGATGTCGAGGATCGCGTAGAGGCAGCTCGTCAGCCCCAGGGCATACAGCAGCCGGGCGTTCCACCGTCCGGGGAGCTGTCGCGAGGCCACGAGGAGCAGAACCGCGAAGGCCAGACCGAAGAGGAAGCCGGCCATCGACCGCACGAAGGCCAGCGTGATCAGCCCCGTCGCCGCGCCCACGGCCGCCACCGTCCACGGCGCGGCGCGATCGAAGCGCGCCATCCAGGTCAGGCCCAGTCCCCACGCGAGGCTGCCGAGATACCCGGCGGACAACGTCACGAAGGGACTCCCGCCACCGCAGTGGCACGCGCCTCCCTGGTCGAGATCGATCAGGATCCGTTCGATGCGTCCCCCGCTCGCGACCGCCGCGACTCCGTGGCTGATCTCGTGCAGGAAGACGACGAAGAGCTTCAGCGGAAGCACGATCGGGTGGCTCCAGAAGAGCCACAGGCCTACGAAAAAAGCCCCGAAGCCGACGAGGGTGCCGGCCGTGAGCGCGGGTTTCGGTTTCTTGCTCGCCATCGCGTATCTTTCGCTCATCCTCCGACTCGAGAACGTCCGGAAAACCTGAATGCGGATACTCCAGCTCGCCAGCGAGGCCGTACCGTTCGCGAAGACCGGCGGCCTCGGCGACGTGGTCGGGGCCCTCGCGCGCCATCTGGCGGGGGCCGGACACACCGTCGATCTCGTATTGCCGTACTATCGGTCCGTCGCCGCGAGGCACGCACCGGGCGTGAGCGACCCGATGCTCCGTTTCAAGCCGTCCGAGCTCGGTACGGTCGACGAGGGTTTTCTGGCTTCAGGTCCGGACCTCGGGGAAGCCAACACCTGGTTCGTCGTGATCCCGGAGCTGTTCGATCGCGACGGGCTGTACGGGTCCGCGGGCGAGGACCACCTTGATAATCTCCTGCGCTTCGCCGCGTTCGTGCGAGCCGCGCTGCTGGCGATCGAGGGACTCGAGATGGAGCCCGACGTCGTGCACTGCCACGACTGGCAGACGGCCCTCGCCCCCGTATGGCTCTCCGCGGCATCCGGACGAACGGGCGACCCGATTCGTCTCCCCGTGCCGCCGTCCATCCTGACGATTCACAACCTGGCCTACCAGGGCCGCTTCCCGGCGGCCGACCGTCCCGGTGCCGACGTCGCGCCGGGCGCCGGGCCGCGGCTGCCGGGCGCCGGGGACCTGAATCTCCTGGGTGAGGGCCTGCAGGCGGCCGACCGCGTGACGACGGTGAGTCCGACCTACGCGACCGAAATTCTCCGGTCCGAGCACGGATGCGGGCTGCACGAAGAGCTGCGGGAGCTCGACCCGCCCGTCGTCGGCATCCTGAACGGAATCGACACCGAAACGTGGAATCCGGCCGACGATCCGTATCTTCCCGCCCGCTGGACGGCCGACGATACGTCGGCCAAGGCGAAGGTCCGGGCAGCGCTCGCCGAGGAGTTCGGATTCGACGCTCCCGGACACGGTCCCGTGTTCGGCCTCGTGTCCCGCCTGGTCGATCAGAAGGGGATCGGGCTGATCGAGGAGCTGCGGGATGAGATCGCGGGGTGGTCGGACGCACGCTTCGCCTTCCTCGGAACCGGGGAATTGCGCTACGAGCGGTTCTTGCGGGAGCTGGACGACGCGCTGCCTCACGTCGGGAGCCGGATCGCCTTCGACGAGCGGCTCGCACATCTCGTCGAGGGCGGTGCGGACTACTTTCTGATGCCTTCCGCGTTCGAGCCGTGCGGACTCAACCAGATGATCAGCCACCGCTACGGTACCGTGCCCGTCGTCCATCGAACCGGCGGGCTCGCCGACAGCGTGATCCCGACGAACGGCGCGACCATGGCGAAGGGAACGGCGAACGGTATCGTGTTCGAGCACTTCGACGCGGCCGGGTTGCGATGGGCGATCGAAGAGGCGCGTCGCCTGTATGCCGATCGTTCGTCCTACGCCCGGGTGCAACGGAACGCGATGCGCGTCGACCACTCCTGGGAGGGACGGTTGCCGGCCTACGAGAAGCTCTATCGCCAGGTCGCCGCCATGCCCGCCCGCTCCTCCGGCCGGGGCTGAAACGATGCGAACCAACCTGCGCGTGCTCGGGCTCGTGATGGCCGGCGGTGAAGGCAGCCGGCTTCGGCCGCTCACCCGGGAGCGAAGCAAGCCGTCGGTGCCGTTCGGCGGCAGCTACCGGATCATCGACTTCGTGCTCTCGAACCTGTTGAACTCGGGCATCTACTCGATCTTCGTCCTCGTTCAGTACCGATCGCAGTCGCTGATCCATCACCTGCGCGAGGGCTGGCGACTCAGCACGCCGCACCCCGACGACTTCCTCACCGTCGTGCCTCCCCAGATGCGGGTCGGGAAGACCTGGTACCGGGGCACGGCAGACGCCGTGTACCAGAACTTCAATCTCATCTCGGACTTCCGGCCGGATCTGATCGCCGTCTTCGGCGCCGATCACATCTATCGAATGAACGTCGGCCACATGATCCGCTTTCACCGCAAGAAGGAGGCGGCCCTCTCCGTGGCGATGCTTCCCGTGCCGCGCGACGAGGCGTCGGGGTTCGGCGTGGCACACGCGTCACCAGACGACACGATCGTCGATTGGCTCGAGAAGCCGGACGATCCGCCACCGATGCCCGATCGACCCGATTTCGCGTACGCTTCGATGGGCAACTACATCTTCCAGC
>CAZOEX010000157.1:0-5916 GCA_964578925.1 uncultured Gemmatimonadota bacterium
CGCGCGCCGGCGTGGAGCAGCAATCCGAGGCGTCCGTCCCTGGCCAGTGTCTCCAGAATGGAGCGCGAAGTCGGATTGATGTCGAACGACACCCCCGGCACCGTGATCCGGTCGCGCACCATTTCCGCGGCGATGGCGAAATCCCGGTACCCCGGGTTCGCCGAGGAACCGATATAGGTCTGGTAAACGGGCTCGCCGGCCACCTCGCGCACCGGGACCACGTTGCCGGGACTGGAGGGCTTGGCGATCAGCGGCTCCAGCTGCGACAGGTCGATCTCGTCGTGCACGTCGTAGTCGCAGCCCTCGTCGGCCTCGAGCGCGCGGAACTCGTCCTCGCGGCCCTGGGAGGCCATGAAACGGCGTACGGCGTCGTCCGCGGGGAACACGGTGGTGGTCGCCCCCAGCTCCGCACCCATGTTGGCGATGACGTGCCGGTCCATGGCCGACAGGTTCTCGAGCCCCGGGCCGTAATACTCAACGATTCTGCCCAGCCCGCCGTCCACGTCGTGGCGGCGGAGCATCTCCAGGATGACGTCCTTGGCGCTCACCCAGTCCGGCAGCTCGCCGGTCAGGCGGACGCCCCATACCTCCGGCATCGTGATGTGGTAGGGCTCCCCCGCCATCGCGAGGCCCACCTCGAGCCCGCCGGCGCCCATCGCCAGCATGCCGAGCGAACCCGCGGCGGGCGTATGGCTGTCGGAGCCGAGCAGGCTCTTTCCGGGAATGCCGAAGCGCTGCATGTGCACCGGGTGGCTCACGCCGTTGCCCGGTCGACTGTACCAGGCGCCGAAGCGTCGACAGGCGCTGAGCAGGAAGAGGTGGTCGTCGGCGTTGCGGTTGTCGGTCTGCAGGAGATTGTGGTCGACGTACTGCGCCGACAACTCGGTCTTCACCCGATCCAGTCCCATCGCCTCCAGCTCGAGCATGACCGTCGTGCCGGTCGCGTCCTGCGTGAGCGTCTGGTCGATCCGAACGGCGATGTCGGCGCCCGGATCGAGCGACCCTTCGACGAGGTGCGATTCGATCAACTTCTGCGTGACGTTGTGTGCCGTCTGCACCATGAAATCTATGCCTTCTTCGTGGGGTCCACGTCTCGTGCCGCCGGGGGAATTCTACGGTGTTGCGGCGCTGCGGCGAAGTCTCCGGGACGAACCGCCGGCCGTCAGTAGCGGTAGATCGCCGCGATCGGGCTCCCGGGCATGTCCTCGGCGTCGAGCGCGTAGATCTCGCCGTCGCGGACGAGGGTCTCCGCGGCCGCCACGTCGAGCAGGTCGTCGTCCCCCTCCTGGCGATTGCCGCCGTGGAGGAGGATCTGCGCGGCCTCGGGTTCGTAGCGTCCCCACTGCTCGAAGTCTCGGGCCACGAAGAGCGTCTGGATGCGACCCGCGAAGGCCGCCGGGACGATCTCCTCGAGCTCGTCGCTCGTCTGGCCGCTGTCGCCCCCGAGCTCCCGGTAGCGAGCGGTGGCCGCGTCGCGTGCGGCCTGGAACTGCGGCTCGACGATCTTCCACGCGGCCTCGCGGAGCTCCTCCGCGGACCGACGGTCGGGATTCCCCTCCACGATGTCGCCGGCGATGTTCGGGTACTTGCTCAGCTCGCGGTAGATGGCCGCCACGTAGTCGACCGCCGCCAGCACGAGGGGCCGGCTCCGGTCGTGCAGCAGGCGGAGAATTCCGCGATCGACCGCCTGGATGTACTTCCGGACTTCGGGCTTCATGTCGTCCTTGGGAGATCCCTGTCCGTGGAAGACCACGCCCGGACCGGCTCCGCCCCCCGGTCCGGCGTTGGTCCCGCGATTGGCGGCGTGAAACTGGAGGGACTGTTCCTCCCAGTCGTAGCCGACCACGTCTCGCAGGGACGCCGGCACATCGTGCACATCGAGCGCGCGGATCGAGTCGCGGCTCGCGTCGAAGAGCCGCACTCGGGACTGGCTGAGCGCCAGCACGTGGAAGCGCCCGTCGCCGGTCAGCAGCGGAAGGAGAGGCTTGACGTGGAACCGGCTCGACACGACGACTCTCTCCCGGAGCTCGATCGGAACGCGATGGACCCGCAGCTCGTCGGGAGAGAGGAAGAGCGCGAGTCCGCGGCTCTGGTGGAGCCAGAAGTCCTCGTCCTTCAGCAGCCTCCGCGCGGGCTCGAGAAGAGCGGTGATCCGGGTTCCGTCGGCCGAGTTCCCGAGATCGCGCTCGGCCTCGTCCAGCAGGTTCGCCAGCCGAATCGGGTCCTGCTTCGTCTCGGGACCGCGCTCGTGCGTCGGGAGGAAGATGGAGACGCGCGGATCACCGCGGTCTTCGATCAGTTCGCGAACGGAGTGGGCGTCGAGCATGGTATATTCCTCAATCCTGGATAGCCGGAGGGTAGTTCACAAAGATGTTCTCCGGACCTCGATCGAGTCAACTTTTGTCTGATCGCGCAGACTGAAGTCTCCATTATTGAAGTCTCCATTATTGATACAGGCCTCTATATTCGTGTCGGCCCGAACGGTCCACGCCGCTCGAAGCAGGCATCGGGCGAGTCGCTCATCGATGCTCCAGGGGAGGACAACTGAGAGCCGTACCGAAAAACTCTAGCCCGGCGACGTCTGTTCCGGCGGTCTTCACCTCGAGACCGTCCGGACTACCGTGATGCGGGTCCTGGTCCTGGCGCCGCAGCCCTTCTTCGTCGAACGGGGCACCCCGATCGCCGTGAGACTCCTGGTTCGCACGCTCGCGGATCTGGGGCACGACGTGGACCTGCTCACGTTCCACGAGGGAAGCGAGGCGGACCTGGGGGGGGCGCGCCTGCATCGAACGTGGGCCGTACCGGGTATTCGAAATATCGGACCCGGTCTCTCGGCGAAGAAGATCGTCTGCGATGCCGCGTTGACGGCCAAGTCGGTGGCCATGATCCGTCGTCGCCGGTACGACGTCATACACGCGGTGGAGGAGGCGGCGTTCCTGGCCACCGTGCTGGGGCGCGTGTTCGACATCCCGTTCGTCTACGACATGGACTCGTCCCTGCCGGAGCAGATCTCCGATCGGCTCCCGTTGCCGGATCCTATGATTCGTCTGATGGAGACGTTCGAGGCCGCCGCGATCCGGAGCAGCAGCGGGGTCGTCGCGGTCTGCCAGGCTCTCGTCGATCGCGTGGGCGCCGTCGATCCGGCGAAGCCCGTCGTGCTGTTGCAGGACATCAGCCTCCTCGAGAAGTCACCGCCAGAGGACGTGGACCGGGTGACCGATCTGCGGAAAGAGCTCGCGATCGACGGTGCGCTGCTGCTCTACGTGGGGAATCTCGAGCCGTACCAGGGAATCGACTTGATGGTCGAGTCGTTCGCGATCGTCGCGTCGCGGGAGGAGCGATCGTGTCTCGTGGTCATCGGCGGGGATGATGCCGACATTCGAAGCTATCGCCGGAAGACACGCGAACTCGGCGTACAGGATCGCGTTCACCTGCCCGGACCGCGTCCCGTTCGGCACCTGGGTTCGTATCTTTCGCAGGCGGACATCCTGGTGTCTCCGCGCATACGCGGCTCCAACACACCGCTCAAGATCTACTCCTACATGGACTCGGGCATCCCGGTGCTGGCAACCCGCCTGCCGACCCACGAGCAGGTTCTCGACGACGAGGTGGCCGAGCTGGCGGACCCGTCGCCGGAGGCCTTCGCGGCCGGGATGCTTCGGCTCATCGAAGATGTCGAGCACCGCGATCGACTCGCCGAGGCCGCCGAACGCCGCGTCGCCGAACGACACTCCTACGAAGCCTACCGGCGGAAGCTGGGCGACTTCTACCGCGAGCTCGCGCACGACGGCCCCGTCGGGCGTCGGCACGAGTGACGACGGCCGCGCGATGAGCGAGGACGGCTCTTCCCGGCCCGACCTGGAGTCGTCGAGCCGCGGCTATGCCCGACGTTTCTCCGGATCCGTCGGCCGCTGGATGCTCGATGTGCAGGCGGATGCGGTGTTCGATATGCTGGCGCCCTGGCCCGGGGCCTCGGTGCTGGACATCGGGGGAGGTCACGGGCAGCTGGCGCCCCGTCTCCGGCAGGCGGGGTACGATGTCAAGGTGCTGGGCTCCGGCACCGGCGCCTTCGAGGCGCTCGACATGCAGCCGAACGGAGCCGCCGTGCCCCGCATCGTCGGCGACCTGGAATCCCCGCCGCTGGCCGACGGTGCGGTCGACGTGGCGCTCGCATTCCGCATGATGCCCCACATCGACGATTGGACCCGGATGCTCGCCGGCATGCGTCGCGTGGCTCGTCGGGCCGTCGTCGTCGATTTTCCCGTCACGTCCGGTTTCAACGCGCTCGGCGAATCGCTCTTCACCCTGAAGAAGTGGGTCGAGGGCGACACGAGACGATTTCGACGCTTCGATCGCGAGGAAGTGCTGGCGACGCTGGCGACGCTGGGGTTGGGACACGCCCGGATCCATGCCCAGTACCTCTTCCCGATGGCCCTGCATCGCCTCTTGCGCATCGTGCCGCTGTGTCGCGCCCTCGAGGGATTGGGTCGGGCTTCGGGGCTCACCTCCCGGTATGGATCTCCGCTCATTCTGCGCGCCAGCTTCGAGGAGGTCGGCTGAGGCGCCGTCGACGACGGCGCCGGAAGCGTAGCGTCGCCAGTCCTTCGAGGGTTTGGCCTCAGAACCCGAAGCGGGCGTTCAGCTCCTCGTAGCGGGGGTCGTCGCGCAGGACGTCGAAGGCGGGGTCGGTCAGCACGTCGAACCACGCGACGCGGGACATGACCTCGTCCGGCGTCGCGGCGATGAGCCGGAGGTGCGCGAAGGCGCTGTCCGGCTCGATGGCGGCCCAGTTCCGGGCGGTGAAGGACGCCGCGAAGGCCGGGGGAGCATCCTCGAGCACTCGACTCATCACGTTGGCCATGAAGCGCGGCATCTCGCCGGCGTCTACGGCACGCCGGGCCGAATCGAGGAACCCCGGCGGAGGTCCCTGCGCTCCCTGCGCGGACGGGCCGTCCTCCAGCTCCCTCAGGCTGGCCAGGAGCCCCTCGTAGTCCTCGGTCATCATGTACGACAAATTCTGATAAACGACGGCCGCTCCCGTGTGCACGCCCGGTTCAGCGATCAGGGGCTCGAGCTGTTCGATCGCCTCCTCGTAGCGTCCCGCGAAGTAGAGCACCCGGCCGACGTTCCACCGGATGATCCGGGTCGGATCGAGAGCCTCCGCGCGCCGGACCTCCCGCACCGCCTCGTCGTGGCGGTCCATCGCCGAGAGCAGCTCGGCAAACCACTGGTGCGCCGTCGCGTAGCCCGGATCGAGCTCGATGGCCCGGGCGAAGCCCTCCTCCGCCCGGCGGAAGTCCAGGTCGCGCATCATCAGGCCGAAGGCGAGGGCAGTGTGAGCCTGCGCGAGCGTCGGGTCGAGCTCGAGGGCCATCCGGGCGTAGCGGATCCCTTCGTCGAGCGCGTACTCGATACGATCTTCCTGGTCGGCCGCGTCCTCCGGCACGCTCCTCCACGCACTCGGAACGACCCAGGCGTCAGCGATCGCGGCGTAGGCCGGCGCGTAGCTCGAGTCGATCTCGATCGCCTCACGGAACAGCCCACGCGCCACCGCGAGGTCCTCCGAATCCCGCTGGTTCCAGAAATGGCGTCCTCGAAGATAGAGGTCGTAGGCCTCGGGATCGGTCGTGCCCAGATCGAGGATTTCCTTCGCTCCCGCTGCGTCCAGCTCCACCGACAGAGCCGCGACGATGCGTCCCGCGATGTCCTCCTGCAGGTCGAGCAGATCCTCCGGATTTCGATCGTACTGCTCCGACCAGACGTGGTATCCGTCCTCCGTATCGATGAGCTGCGCCGTGATGCGCAGCCGATCCCCGTAGCCCCGGACGCTTCCCTCCAGCACGAGCGAGACGTCGAGCGAGTCACCGATCGTTCGGGCGTCGGCCGGGCTTCCCTTGAAGGCGAAAGAGGACGTGC
>CAZOEX010000158.1:0-5853 GCA_964578925.1 uncultured Gemmatimonadota bacterium
AGAACGAAGTCGCCGGCCTCTGGCTGAACTGGATCGAGGTGGAGGACGTCGACGCGGCCCTCGAGGCGGCCACGGACAACGGCGGCCGGCAGGTCACCGAGCCGTCCGACTGGCCCGGCGTCGGGCGCATGTTGATGGTGGCCGATCCCACGGGCGCCGTCTTCGGGGTGATCACGCCGGAGGAATAGCCCTTCGGCGCTCGTCGGCGGGACGGCCACGCTTGCCATAGTTTGCGGGACATGTCTTCGCCTCCGTCCGATGCACTGGAACGCGGCCTGAATGCCTTTCGCCGGCAGGCCTGGGCCGAAGCGACGGACCTCTTCGTCGCTGCCGACGACGAGACGCCCCTCGATCCCGACGACCTCGAGCGGCTGGCGACGGCCGCCTGGCTCTCGGGACGGGACGGCGAAAGCGCGACCGCCTGGACTCGTGCCCACTCGAAACTCCTGGATCGAGGTGACGTGGAAGGCGCCGCGCGTTGCGCTTTCTGGCTCGCATTCAGCTTGATGCTCCGGGGCGAGCGCGAGCGGGCGGGCGGCTGGCTCGGGCGGGCGCGTCGCCTGCTCGAAGACGGTGACCGTGACTGCGTCGAACGGGGCTATCTCCTGGTACCGGCCGCCCTGGGCAGCCTGGCCGCAGGGGATGCGGCCGCGGCCCACGAGCGATTCGAGCGGGCCGGGAGGGCGGGCGCTCGCTTCGACGACGCGAACCTCTCGACGCTGGGGCGCCTGGGTCGCGGCCAGGCGTTGGTTCGAATGGGCGAGATCGAGAAGGGCGTCGCGCTTCTCGACGAAGCCATGGCCACGGTCGAAGCGGGCGTGCTGTCGCCCATCGTCGCGGGGACGGTGTACTGCGCGGTGATCGAAACCTGCCACGAGATCTTCGATCTACGTCGCGCGGCCGCCTGGACCGAGGCCCTCACACGATGGTGCGACTCCCAACCGGAGCTGGTTCCCTATCGCGGACAATGTCTCGTCCGGCGGGCCCAGATCCTCCAGCAGCGTGGCGCCTGGCTGGATGCGCTGGACGAGGTGCGGAAGGCGTGCGAGCAGCTGGCCGGCCCTCCGGGCGAACCGGCCGCCGGACTCGCGTTCTTCCGGCGCGCGGAGCTCCACCGGCTGCGCGGCGACTACGCCGACGCCGAGCGTGCGTACCGCGAGGCGGCGAAGTGGGGGCGGTCACCGCAACCGGGCCTGGCTCTGCTGCGGCTGCGGCAGGATCGGCTCGACCCGGCGGTGTCCTCCGTCTCCCGCGAGCTCGATGAGACCGACGACCGGGCCGGCCGATGCCGCTTGCTGCCGGCGCACGTGGAGATCATGCTCGCCGCGGGCGAAGTCTCCGCGGCGCGGGCGTCGGCCGCGGAGCTCCGGGAGATCGCGGAGACGCTCGATGCGCCGTTCGTCCACGGTATGGCCAGGCAGGCCCTGGGAGCCGTACGCCTCGCGGAGGGCGACGTCCCGGCGGCGCTCGAGGCCCTGCGGGACGCGGCGGACGGTTGGGACGCGCTCCGGATGCCGTACGAGCTGGCCCGGACCCGGCTTCTCATCGGTCTGGCCTGCCGCGAGGTCGGGGACGAGGACACCGCGCGCGTCGAGCTGGAAGCCGCCAGGTCGGCCTTCCGGCGACTCGAGGCGATCCCCGACCTGCGGCGAGCCGACTCCCTCCTGGAGGCCACGACCCCGGACGAGCGGCACGGATTGACGCCGCGGGAGTGGGAAGTCCTTCATCTGGTCGCCAGCGGCGATACGAACAAGCAGATCGCGGAAGCCCTGTCAATCAGCGAGCGCACGGTCGAGCGCCACGTGAGCAACATCTTCCACAAGCTCGGCGTCTCCACGCGATCGGGCGCTACGGCCTACGCCTACGAGCACGAGCTGATCTGAGCCGACGTCTGCGTGGAATCACCCACTTCCCCGGCGTCCGGCAACGTGAGTGCTTTCCCCGATGCGGGAAACTCCGGCGGCTCCCTATCGTTCAGTGTCGAACCGGATCGAGACCCCGAACGGGAGCTGCGGAAGATGAGCGAGGAAATGAGCGAAGGACCGACGATCACGTCCGCCGATGGACACCGCGGACGGCTGCTCGCGGGAATCCCCGTCCGGGGACGCCACATGAATCTCGCGGACATCCCGACGACCGTGCTGCTGGGTGGGGAGGGGTCGCCGATCATTCTCCTGCACGGCCCGGGGGAGTCGGCCGTCAACTGGCGGTGGGTGATCCCCGACCTGGTGACCACCCACCGGGTCGTCGCTCCCGATCTGCCGGCCCACGGCAGCTCGGGCGGCGAAGACGAACGGCTCGACGAGGCCCGGGTCATCCGGTGGCTCGATCGGCTGATCGATCGAACCTGCGATCACCCGCCCGTTCTCGTCGGACAGATCCTCGGCGGAGCCATCGCCGCCCGTTACGCCGTCGATCGGGGAGACCGACTCCGGCGTCTCGTGCTGGTGGATTCGCTGGGGCTGGCCCCGTTCCGCCCCTCCCTCCGCTTCCTGCTGACCATGATCGGCTTTCAGATCCATCCGAGCGAAGGCACCTACCGGAGGTTCATGCGGCACTGTGCCTATGATCTGGATGCCCTGCGCGACCGGATGGGAGATCGCTGGAGTTCGTTCCTCGCCTACAACCTCGCCCTGGCCCGTTCCGAGAAATCGAAGGCCGCCGGCCACCTCTTCCGGAAGCTCGGCCTCCCCCGAATTCCGCCCGACGACCTCGAAGGCATCACCGTGCCGACGAGCCTGATCTGGGGCCGCGAGGACCGGGCTCTGAAGCTGCCGATCGCGGAGGCCGCGAGCGAGCGGTACGGATGGCCGCTGCACGTAATCGAACACGCCGCGGACGACCCGCCGAGGGATCGGCCGGAGGCTTTCGTCGAGGCGCTCCGGCAGACGCTCGACACGGCCGACGGTCGTCGCGAAGAGGTTCGGCGAGAAGCATGACCGGGGTGGGGATCGAACCCACGACCTACGGATTAAAAGTCCGTTGCTCTACCGACTGAGCTACCCGGCCGAGTTATCTATACCGCAACGGCTTATGCACCTTATAGCACTCTCCGAACGCGACCGGCTTGTTCGGTTTTCTTGTACGGCCGCGATAGAGAAGAGAAGGCATGAACGTGTTCCGCTGAATCCTCATGGGCCTCATTCTCGCCGGAACGCTCGCTGCCTGCAACAGCCGGGTTGCGGCCGGTGGCCCCCGTGATCGCGTTCCGGATCGCGGGACGGGACCAACCCGGACCTCTGCACGGAAACTAGAGGATGTCGAGCTCGGCGACCCGGGAATGGGTCTGGTGGCGCAACCATCATGCCTCGAGCAGGGAGAAACATCCACATGAGCTACGACGTGATCACCGTGGGGGGCGGACTCGCCGGCTCCGCCCTGGCGCAGGCGAT
Organism: uncultured Gemmatimonadota bacterium; assembly: GCA_964578925.1. Lineage (GTDB taxonomy): Bacteria > Gemmatimonadota > Gemmatimonadetes > Palauibacterales > Palauibacteraceae > JARFPW01. Next base: position 3,393 of record CAZOEX010000158.1, read on the forward strand.
GGCGAAATGCGGCCACCGGGTTCTCGTCCTCGAACGCGAGACGGAGTTCCGGGACCGGGTCCGGGGCGAGCAGATGCATCCATGGGGCGTTTCGGCGGCCCGGGTGCTCGGCATCTACGACTCGCTGGCCGAGAGCTGCGGCAACCAGACGCGGTACTGGACGACGTGGGTGGCCGGGAAGCCGGCCTTCGTCCGGGATCTCGCGGAGACGACGCCTCACGGCTGCGGCTCGTTCAACCTTCCCCACCCCGCCATGCAGGAGACCCTCTTCAGGCTCGCCGGGGACGCCGGTGCCGAAATGCGACGCGGCGTGCGGGTGGATGAGGTGTTTCCCGGCGATCCCCCTGTGGTCCGCTTCCGGGAAAACGGGTCCGAGGAGACGCTCGAGGCCCGGGTGGTGGTGGGTGCCGACGGGAGGAACTCCAAGGTCCGTAAGTGGGGAGGGTTCGAGGTGCAGCGGGACCCGGATCGCCTCATGATCGCGGGGCTGCTATTCGAGGACTTCTCCGCCCCCGAGGACGCCACGCACCTGTGCGTCGGAGCGGGGTACGCGAGCCTGGTCGCGCCACTCGCAGGCGGGCGGGCCAGGGTGTACTTCATGTACCCGAAGGAAACTGGCCGCCGCCTGAGCGGCGACGCGCAGGTGGAGGAGTTTCTGGACTGCTGCCGCCAGGCTGCCGTCCCGGAGGAATGGCTCGAGGGAGCCCGCCCCGCCGGGCCCCTCGCCCAGTTCAACGGCGCCGACCACTGGGTGGAGCATCCCGCCCGCGGCGGCATGGTCCTGATGGGCGACGCCGCCGCCTCCTCCGACCCCGCCTGGGGCAGCGGCCTCTCCCTCACGCTCCTGGACGCCCTCTGCCTGAGCGAGTGCCTCGACTCGACCGACGACTGGAACGCCGCGATCCACAAGTACGCGGAAGAGCACGACCGCCACTACGGCGCGCTCCACCAGGTCACGCAGATGTGGGCCGACCTTATCTGGACCCCCGGCGAGGCCGCCGAGGAGCGCCGTCAGCGCGTGCTGCCGTCGCTACTCACCGAGCCGGAGGGGATGCCCGACGTGATCGGGCTCGGGCCCGAGTCGCCGCTGAACGAGGAAGCGCGCGCACGGCTTGGGGAAGAGCCGCCGTACGGGGATCGAAGGGAGGGGAGGGAAATCTAGAGGCCCTGAGCTACCCGGCCGGAGGCCCCATGATAAGGTCGTCATGGGGGTGGCGCGACAGGCCGGTGATTCTTGAATGTCGGAGATTCGCCGGCTAGCTTTGTGTTGTTGGACTGTCGGATCACTCCGCGCTCAAAGGAGGAGCTCATGCGAGTGCGACCCCTGCTGTCATTCCTTCTGTCCGCCGCCGTCCTGCTCGTGCTCTTCCCCACGTTGGCCTCCGCCCAGGAGGAGATGGCACGCGAGGAGCCCGCGACGGACCAGCACGAGATCATCAAAGACGCGCTGAGCGCCGCCCCGGCGGCCATCGCCGGGGAGGCGACGGTCACGGACTGGGAGGGCAACGTCCTGCGCGTGGGTACGAACGACTACACCTGCCTGCCGGACGACCCGGACAGGCCCGGAAACTCGCCGATGTGCCTGGACGAGGCCTGGACGGCGTTCGCCGACGCCCTGATGAACGAGGAAGACCCCCCCGTGCCCGAGTCGATGGCGTTCGGCTACATGCTCCAGGGGGACTTCCCGACGAGCAACGTCGATCCGTATGCCGAGGGGCCTACGGAGGACAACGAGTGGATCGAAGACTCGGGCCCGCACATCATGGTGCTGGTGCCTGATGTTGCCATGCTCGATGGCATATCGACGGATCCCGACAACGGCGGTCCGTATGTCATGTGGAGGGACACGCCCTACGTCCACCTGATGATTCCGGCGACGCAGAAGAAGTAGGGTTCCGCCTTCGGGTGGAGATGAGGACTGATCAACCGACGGTGGTCAGCCCGCGCCCGCGTCTTCCAGTTCCAGCTCCCGCTGCGCGATCGGCTGCCAGGTGGCGCGGTGATGGGGCGAGGGTCCGACGCGGCGAATCGCGGCGAGGTGCTCGCCGGTCGCGTAGCCCATGTTGGACTCCCAGCCGTACTCGGGATACCGGGGGTGGAGCCGGCGCATCAGCCGGTCTCTGACGACCTTCGCGAGGATCGAGGCGCAGGCGATCGAGAGGCACTTCCGGTCGCCTTTGACGATCGCGGTGTGCTCGCCGAGTTCGGGGACGGGACGACCGTCCACCAGCAGGCGCTCGGCCTCGACGGGCAGGCGGCCCAGGGCGCGCCGCATCGCGAGCACGGTGGCCCGGCGGATGTTCATCCGCTCGATCTCCCGGGTCGAGGCGGCGCCGAGCGCCCAAGCCAGGGCGGCCCCGCGGATCACCTGCGAGGCCTCCTCGCGCTGCTCCCGGGAGAGCATCTTGCTGTCGTAGACGCCCTCGATCGGATCGGAGTCGGGCGCGAGCACGACGGCGCC
>CAZOEX010000159.1:0-5803 GCA_964578925.1 uncultured Gemmatimonadota bacterium
GACTACCCGTGGCCGTCGGCGAACAGCCGCGGCGGGCGGATGGGCGAGTGAGCGGCGTGAAGCTGTCGCCGGAGCGGGTGCTGGAACTCTTGCCCCAGCAAGAACCGTTTCGTTTCGTGGACGAGATCCTCTCCGTGGACGAGCAATCGATCAGTGCCCGCTACCGCTTCCGTCCCGACGCGGACTTCTACCGGGGCCATTTCCCCGGCAACCCGGTGACGCCCGGAGTGATACTGTTGGAGTCGGTGGCCCAGGTGGGTGTCGTGGCGCTCGGCATCTATCTGCTGGCGCTCGAGGGCGGCGAAGAGGAGGTGGGGAAACGAATCGCGCTCTTCTCGGACGCGGAAGCCGACTTCACCGGCATCGTGCGACCGGACGAAGAGGTACGGATCGACGCGGAGAAGGTATTTTATCGGCGGGGCAAGCTCCGCTCCGAGGCCGAGATGAGGTCTTCGGACGGGAGCGTCGTCTGCTCCGCCACGATCTCAGGGATGGGGGTACGGTTGTGAACCGGCGTGTCGTGATCACCGGGATGGGTGTGGTCGCCCCGAACGGAATCGGGCTCGAAGCGTACGATCGTGCGCTTCGGGCGGGCGAATCCGGCCTGCGCCACAACGAGGAGATGGAGGAGAGCAACTTCGCCTGCACGGTGGCCGCCGAGCCGCAGGGCGCCGACGAGGTAGCCGAGAGCTATTTCGACGACGAGCAGCTCATGGCGATGAACTCCAGCCACCGGTTCGGCTGCATCGCGGCGGTCGACGCCTGGACCGACGCCGGCTTCGACGTGCCGGCGCCCGACGACGACCGCGTGAACTGGGACGCGGGAGCGATCATCGGCACGGGCATCGGCGGGCTCGACACCGTGGGCCAGAAGCTCGTTCCCCTCGTGGACGCCGGTCGGGTCCGCCGGCTGGGGAGCACGCTCGTCGAGCAGGTGATGGCGAGCGGCGTCTCGGCCCGCGTCTCGGGTCTCCTGGCGCTGGGAAACCAGGTCACGGCGAACTCGAGCGCCTGCAGCACGGGCACCGAGGCGATCTTCGAGGGTATGCACCGGATCCGCACGGGGCTCGCCGAGCGGATGCTGTGCGGCGGCACCGAGGGCGCGAGCCACTACATCTGGTCGGGCTTCGACTCGATGCGGGTGCTCTGCCGCACCCACAACGACCGCCCGTCCGAAGCCTCGCGCCCGATGAGCGCCTCGGCCGGCGGCTTCATCGCCGGATCCGGATCCGGCATCCTGCTGCTGGAGAGTCTCGAGAGCGCGGTCGGCCGTGGTGCGGAGATCTACGCCGAAGTGCTGGGGGGCGCCGTGAACTGCGGCGGGCACCGGAACGGCGGCAGCATGACGGCGCCGAATCCCGCCGGCGTGCAGCGCTGCATCCGCCAGGCGGTCACCGATGCGGGGATCGGAAGCGACGAGATCGATCTGATCAACGGACATCTGACGGCCACGGGAGCCGATCCCCGCGAGGTGGAGAACTGGTCGATGGCACTGGAGCGCGGTCCCGACGACTTCCCGATCATCCATTCGACGAAATCGATGATCGGCCACGGCCTGGGCGCCGCCGGCGCGCTGGAGTCGGTCGCCTGCCTCCTTATGTTAGAGGGAGGATACGTGCACCCGAGCATCAATTGCGAAGACGTTCATCCCGAGATCGAACCCTTCGCCGCGTCGATCCCGCACGAGAGACGTGAGCTGCCGAGTCTCTCGACGATCATCAAGTCGGGATTCGGATTCGGCGACGTGAACGCCTGTCTCGTCTTTCGGAAATGGGCCGACGCCGTTAGTAACGTGTAGTCTGGAAGCTGTCGGCGCTTCTAAGGCGCCGGAAAGCGAGTGGGTACGAACCGGAACGACAGACCAGGAGTTGCTGGTGTCCCGAGACGAAATATTTCAGAAAGTGGTCGACATCGTCAGTCCGTTCGCCAAGGACAAGGACGCGCTGGACGACGTGTCGATGGACACGAACATCCTCGACGACCTGAAGGTCAACTCGGCACGCCTCGTCGACGTGATCCTCGAGTTCGAGGACGAATTCGAGATCGAGGTCGAGGACGAGGATGCCGACGCGGTCAACACGATCGGCGACGCGGTGGAGCTGATCGAGGCGAAAATCGCCTGACGAGTCGTGGCCGAGACGCATGACCTGACCCGCCGGGAGCGCTTCGCGCTGTGGACGCAGCGCGTCGTGAGTCGCGTTACGTCCTTCTTCTGGATCCCCGCTTCGGTCTTCACCATGCGATTCCTCCTCGGATATCGCATACGCAACGCTTCCAGCCTGCGGAAGCGCTTTCGATCGCTGATCCGTGAATCCGACGCCCCCGTACTGATCTGCGCCAACCACCTCACGATGGTGGACTCGGCGCTGGTCGCCTGGGCGCTCGGTGGTCCCTGGTGGTCGATCCTCAACTTCCGCTGGGTTCCCTGGAATCTGCCCGAGGTGACGAACTTCGCGTCGGGCGGGCTCGCGTCGATCGCCACCTGGCTCACGAAGTGCATTCCGATCCGTCGGGGCGGACGACGGGAGGAAGTGTCGAGCGTGCTGCGCCGCGTGCAGCATCTGCTGTCGCGGGGCGAGACGGCGCTCGTCTTCGCCGAAGGGGGACGGAGCCGCTCCGGGCGGGTCGAGCCGGACCAGGTCGCGCACGGGATGGGGCGGATCGCGGCCTCGGTGAACGGCTGCAAAGCGCTGTGCGTCTATCTCCGCGGCGACCGGCAGAACACCTGGTCGATGCTGCCCGTGGTGGGCGACTCGTTCTACGTCGACATCGACATGTTCGAACCCTCGTCGGAGAGCTCCGGTGTCCGCCGGTCCCGTGACTACGCCCGGCAGATCGGCCAGCGGCTGGCCCGCATGGAAGAGAAGTACTTTGCCCGTCGGGAATGACGTAGTCGACCTGCAGGATCCCGCCAACCAGCCATCCGCCATCCATCCCCGCTTCGACGAGCGGGTGTTCAGCGACGAGGAGCTCCGTCGGCTCGAGGCACTCGATGGGCTCGGGCGACACCGTCTGCGCTGGACACTCTGGGCGGCCCGGGAGAGCGCCTACAAGCACATCCTCCAGCAGGAAGCGGGTATACCGTTCCGGCCGGGCGAGATGTCGGTACGGTTGGACGACCCCGCGGCGGGGCAGCTTCCCGGCCGTGTCGAGTGGAACGAACGGGAGATCGAGGTTCGCGCCGATTGCCGGGCGGATCGGGTGCACGTCGTCACACTCGCTGCCGACGGAAGGGCTCCGGCCCGGGATCTCCGGCGAATCTCGGGGGACGCCGGCGGAGACGCGGAAGGGCCGCGCGCGAAGACGGACCCCCACGCGGTCTCCGCCGCCGTTCGTCTCCTCGCCGCCGGGACCGTCGCGCGCGTGCTCGGCCTGGCGGCCGCGGACGTCCGCGTCGTGGCCCCGAGCCCGAAGGACGGACGAGTCGCTCCGCGCGCTCTACGCGCCGGCGAGCCGTTGCCGGTCGACCTGTCCATGTCCCACGACGGGGACTGGATCGCCAGCGCGGTCGTCAGTAGTCGAAGAGGTCTCGCCGACGCTCCATGAACTCGAGCTGCTTCTCCGCCAGCTTCCGTCGCGACTCCGCGACGCGTTCTCGGCGGCGGGCTTCCTCTCGTTCCGCCTCGAAGTAGTGGCGCACCCTCTCGATGATCGTCCTCTCCGTCTCTTCGCGTCGTTCCGCGGCATCCGCCCAGACCGCGCCCGCGCCGTGCAACAGCCGCCACTGGCGGAGATCCTCGGCGAGGCGCCGTTCCACGCCCAGGCGATCGAGAAGAGCCTCGGCGTGACGCCCTTCCCGTTCGGCCAGCTCCATCTCGAGCTCGTACGCTTCGGCCCGCTTGCGGAGCAGGTCGCTGTAGCGCTCGCGTAGCTCGCGGTCGCGTTCGAGGCGAGACTTTCGGGCCGCCTGATCGAGCTCGTCGGCGATCTCCATCGCCCGCTCGAGCCGCTCGACCTCCTCCGCCTCGGCCTCGCGAGCCGCGCGGGCATCGTCGCGAGCCCGCTCCGCCCGAGACCGTCGGTTTCGGGCCCGGCGCTCCATGCGCTCGGCCGCTTCGCGGGCATCCTCGAGCGCCGCGGCGGTCCGCGGCCCGATGAGCTCCGCGAGAGAATCCACGGATACTCGTGCGGCGATTGCCTGCCGGGTCGAGCCCAGCGGCGCGCCCTGGCCGGCCGTCTGTCCCACCGCCGGCGTCGCCGCGATGAAGCCGACGAACAGGGCAAGGGCCGCCGAAGCAGATGATCGGGTCAACGTCATCGTTTCCTCCTTGCCATCAAACCACTCCTTCGGGGGCCGATCCGTCGTACTGCGTCCCCCACGTCTTCTCCTTCTGCACGAATCGATCCAATCGGGGGGCGGCGTTCGTAACCAACATGGAAGTCACGGAGAGACTGCGAACGATCCAACCCTGCAAGGAGAGTACCGATGACCGACCCCACGATCGATCGAAACCCGCTTCAGCCTTTGCTCATCGGTGTGCTCGCGCTGATCGGGCTGTCAGTTCTGACGTTCGGCGTTTCGGGCGACGCCGACGGCGCCGATCACATCGACAGTCCGACCGCCGCCGGAGACCAGGCGACGGACATTGCCGATGTTTTCGCGTTCGAGCGCAACGGCAACCTGGTTCTCGCCATGACGCTGAGCGAGATCCAAACGGCGCCGGATCTCCTGCTCGGCGAGTCGCTCTTCGATCCACGGGTTTTGTACGAGTTTCGGATCGACGACGCCACGGACGGCGACGCCAAAGCGAACTTCGTGGTCCAGGCCTTCGCGCTCGGCAACACCCGCAACCAGCTGATGCGGGTCGTGGGTCCGGTGGAGCCGACGGCTTCCGGAACGACCGCCCGAATCGTCAACGGACCGTCGCTCAAGGTGAAAGTGAGCACGGGATCGGAGACGATCGTGGGCGAGCGTGACGGTGTCATCGCCTTCGCCGGAGTGCGCGACGACCCCTTCTTTTTCGACTTCGTGGCGTTCAATCAGATCATCGACCTGCGCCAGCAGGGCGTCCTGGACGAGCGCGTCGCGTTCCGCTCCGAAGAAGACGCCGTCGACACCTTCGCCGGCCTCAACACCTATGCGCTCGTCGTCGAGATCGAGCCCTACCGGCTGAGCGGCATGAACATCGACGACCTGCGCGTCTGGGCGACGACCAGTCGATGAATGGTACCCCAACATCCCGTTTTCCGAACGACGACCCGACTTCTCATCGGACAAATACGACCAGGGAGACCAGAATGACTAGCACCCGCAGATTCCTAACAACGGCCTCGATCGCCATCTTGCTCTTCGGCGTGACCGCGTGCGACGAGGACGCGCCGACGGGACCGAACGCCGAGGTGGAGCCCGAAACGGACACGCTGACCAGCGTGCTCCGGGGAGAGACCCTCACACAAGTCGATCGCATGGGCTTTCCGGCCATCAACACGGCCGTAGTGATCGACGACGCGGCGAAGGACGCCTTCAACGCGGCGGCGCCGTCGCAGGACGACCAATTCGTGCCCTTCGCGGTGCAGCAGCTCGAAACCATTTACGGCGTGCCACCAGCCAACGGCGAAGCGCTGGCAGGCCTCCTGTTGCCCGACATCCTGACGCTCGGCGGCCCCGTGTTCGTCGGACGTGAGCCTTCGGACGACGTGATCGACGCCATTCTCGGCACCCTGTTCGGCCCGGACGGGTTGTCCGCCCTGGCGCCGGCGCCCCACCTGGCGACCGATAACATCGACGCGAACGACGTTCCCTTTCCGGAGACCTTCCCCTACCTCGCGGAGCCGCATCGTGGCTGACGCGTCCACGATCCGC
>CAZOEX010000160.1:0-5790 GCA_964578925.1 uncultured Gemmatimonadota bacterium
AGTTCCTCTTCGAGAGCGACATCGCGCCGATGGAGAAGAAGCTCTGGGCGCTCCACACGGCCGCGCTGACCGGCGGATACTTGCTCTTCGTGCCGAAGAACGTGAGGGTCGCGCATCCGGTGCACGTCCTGCGCTGGCTCTCGAAGGAGGGCTCGCTTCTCTCGACCCACTCGCTGATCGTGGTCGAGCGCGGCGCCGAGGTCACGGTCATCGACGAGTTCCTGTCGGACGACCTGGACGGCGGGGCGCTCAGCCTTAACGGCGTCGAGGTCTTCGGCGGCGACGGGGCGCTGGTCAACTACCTCGGCCTGCAGCGCTACGGTCGCGGCGTGCGGCACTTCAGCATGCAGCACGCGAACACGCCGCGGGACTGCACGCTGAACAGCTTCAACGTGACGCTCGGCGCCGACCTGTCGCGCTGCGACATCACGAGCCACCTGCTCGGCGCCGGCTCCGACAGCGAGATGCTGGCGCTCTGGTTCGGCGACGGCGAGCAGCACTTCGACTATCACACGCTCCAGCACCACGCTGCGCCGAGCGCGCGCAGCGACCTGCTGTTCAAGGGTGCGCTCAGCGACTCCGCCGAGAGCGTGTTCCGCGGCCTGATCCGGGTGGACGAGGGCGCGCAGCTCACCGACGCCTACCAGACGAACCGGAACCTGCTGCTGAGCGAGGAGAGCGAGGCGACGACGCTGCCGAGTCTCGAGATCGCCGCCGACGACGTAAAGTGCTCCCACGGGGCGACGGTCGGCCAAGTGGACGAGCACCAGCTCTTCTACCTCATGAGCCGCGGTCTCACCCGCCAGCAGGCGGAGCGGCTCCTGGTGTTCGGCTTCTTCGGCGAGGTGCTCGCCCGGATGCCGGTCGAGAGCGTGCGCGACCGGATGACGGACGCCATCGAGCGGAAGATCGACATCTGATGGGAGAGGGTGAGTTCAAGTTCGCCGCCCGGCTCGAGGACGTGCCGGAGGGCGGCCTTCATCCCGTGGAGATCGACGGTACGAAGATCGTGTTGGCCGAGTCGGGGGGCGAGATCTTTGCCCTGTACGACGAGTGCTCGCACGAGGAGTTCCCGCTCTCGGAGGGCGACGTGGTCGACGGCCAGGTGGAGTGCATCCTGCACGGCGCCCGCTTCGACCTGCGGAGCGGCAAGCCGAAGGCGCTGCCGGCCGTCAAGCCGGTGCGGGCGTACGAATGCCGCGTCGAAGACGGCGAGATCCGGGTCCGGCTCTAGGGGCCGGCTCCGGGTCCGGCCGCCCGGCGACCGGCACGCGGGAGGATGAGAGTCTGGTGAAGACGTTGGCGGCACTCGATGTGGCAAGCATCCGGGCCGAGTTTCCGATCCTGGAACGGCGGGTGCATGGCCGTCCGCTCGTCTATCTGGACAGCGCGGCCAGCTCGCAGAAGCCGCGCGCCGTCATCGACGCGATCTCCGACTACCTGTCGAACCATCACGCCAACGTGCACCGCGGGGCCCACGAGCTGAGCGTCGAGGCCACGGACGCCTACGAGGGGGCCCGCGAGAAGGTGGCTCGCTTCGCCGGCGCCGCCGCGCCCGAGGAGATCGTCTTCACCCGGGGCACGACCGAGGCGATCAACCTGGTCGCGTACGCCTGGGGCCAGTCGCTCGAGCCGGACGACGAGATCGTCCTGACGGTGATGGAGCATCATTCGAACATCGTGCCCTGGCAGCTCGTGGCCGAGCGGACGGGCGCGACGATCCGCTACGCGACCCTGACGCCGGAGGGACGGCTCGACCTCGACCACCTGGCCTCCCTCATCGGCCCGGCCACGAAGCTCGTCGGCGTGACGCACGTCTCGAACACGCTCGGCGTCATGAACCCCGTCGCCGAGATCGCCGAGATGGCGCACGACGCCGGCGCGCTCTGCCTGGTCGACGGCGCCCAGGCCGCGCCCCACGGCGCGACCGACGTGCAGGCGCTCGGCTGCGATTTCTACGCCCTCAGCGCCCACAAGATGTGCGGCCCGACCGGAATCGGGGCCCTCTGGGCCCGTCCGGAGCTGCTCGAGGCGATGCCTCCGTTCCAGGGTGGCGGCGAGATGATCTCCGAGGTCCGGCTCGACGGCTCCACCTGGGCCCCGGTGCCGCACAAGTTCGAGGCGGGCACGCCCGCCATCGCCGAGGCCGTCGGCTTCGGCGCGGCGGTCGACTTTCTCGAGGGAATCGGGCTCGACGCGGTCCGGGCGCACGAGGAGGACATCGCCCGCTACGCGCTCGATCGCCTCGGCGAGCTCGACCACCTGGAGATCGTCGGCCCGACCGAGAGCCGGCTGGGCGTCGTCTCCTTCGTCTACGGTGACATCCACGCCCACGACCTCGCCACGATCGTCGATCGCAAGGGCGTGGCGATTCGTGCCGGACATCACTGCAACCAGCCGCTGATGGACTACCTCGGCATCGACGCCACGGCGCGCGCCAGCTTCTACCTGTATACTACGCGAGCGGAAATCGACGCTCTCGTCGAAGCGCTCCTGGCGGCGCGCGACCTGTTCGGAGGATTCGAAGGCAGTTGACGACGACGCGGAAAGCTTCCTCGCACCCCCACGTGATTTCCGGATGAACGACTCGAAACCGCCCCACGCGTCCCTCGACGACGCCGCGCTGAACCAGCTCTACCAGGAAGTCATCCTCGACCACTATCGAAAACCCCGGAACAAGGGCGACGTCGAGGATGTCACGCACACGGTCACGATGAACAACCCGCTCTGCGGCGACGTGATCGACCTGCTGATCCGGGTCCAGGGCGGGCGGATCGCCGACATCGGCTTCAAGGGAAAGGGCTGCTCGATCAGCCAGGCCTCCGCCTCGATGATGACCGACCGGCTGAAGGGGAAGTCCGTCGACGAGGCGCTCGAGCTCTCGGGCACCTTCACGCAGATGCTGCACGGCGACGAGGACGCCGCCACCGACACCGAGCTCGGCGATCTCCGGGCGCTCCAGGGCGTCTCGAAGTTCCCCGTGCGGGTGAAGTGCGCCCTGCTCGCCTGGAACTGCCTCGAGGAACTCGTCGGCGCCGACGAGTGAGGGAGCGAGCCGCGGCATGACCTGCCACGTTCCCGTATGATCGCGCGCGTCCTTCAGGTAGCCGGCGGCACCTACCGCGTCCGGGCCGAGGGACGTGAATTCGACTGCTCCCTCCGGGGGCGGCTGAAGCTGGACGAGGGCGGCTCGGTGGCCGTGGGCGACCGGGTCGAGGTCGAAGAGCTGGAGGACGGGAGCCGCCGCATCACCCGAGTGCTGCCGCGGGAGAGCGCGCTCGTCCGGCGCGCCGTCTCCCGCCGCAAAGACCAGGTGATGGCCGCCAACATCGACCAGATCGCGGTCGTCGTCGCGGCCGCCCGTCCCGAGCCCGACCTCTACATGCTCGACCGGCTCCTCGCCGTGGCCGAGCTCGACGAGCTGGACGCCTTCATCGTGTTCAACAAGACCGACCTGCTCGAGGACGACGACCTGCCGGCCGGGCTCGAGACGTATGTCGATATGGACTACGATCTGCTTCGTGTCAGCGCGACCGGGCGCGCCGGCATCGATGCGCTGCGCGACCGGCTCGCGGGCTCGACCACGATCCTGGCCGGCGCCTCGGGAGTCGGTAAGTCGAGCCTGCTGAACGCCCTGTCCCCGGAGCTCGACCTCCGGGTCGGCGACGTGGGTGATCGGTCGGGACGTGGCCGCCACACCACCACGACCGCCCGCCTCATCCCGCTCGACGACGACACCTTCATCGCGGACACGCCCGGCATCCAGCACTTCGTGCCGGTCGGCCTCGAAGCTTCCCTTCTCGAGTACGGCTTCCGGGAGTTTCGTCCGTACCTGGGCGCCTGTCGCTTCACCGACTGCAAGCATCGCGAGGAGCCGGGCTGCGCGATCCTCGCCGCGATCGAAGAAGGCCGAATCTCTCCGCGCCGGCACGAGAGCTACCTGTCGCTGCTCGAAGCCACGGAGACGGCGGAGTACGAGGCGCGCACCGGAGAGACACGCTCCGGTGGCTGAGGAGCTCGGGCTGGACCCGGCCCGTCTTCCCGAGTTGCTCGCGGCGCCCGAGCCGACACGAATTCCCGGCGACGCCGCGGACCTCCGGGCGGCCGTGACGCTTCTGCTCACTCCCGAACCCGAGATCCCCGAGAGTATCGAAGCCCTCTTCGGCCTGCGGGCCGAGGTGGAAGGCGACCCCTGGTCGGGGCACGTCGCCCTACCGGGGGGACGGCGGGATCCGGGGGACGCCGACCTGCTCGACACGGCCCGGCGCGAGCTTCGCGAGGAGACGTCCATCGACCTGCCGAGATCCGCCTGCGTGGGGCGGCTCGACGAGCTGCATCCGCGCAGCGCGCACCTTCCGTCCATCGCGATCACGCCCTTCGTGGCCTGGCTTCCCCGGCGTCCCGACATCCACCTGAACTACGAGCTCGCCGGCCACATCTGGATTCCGCTGAGCGCCCTGGCGGACCCGGAGCGGCGGTCGACCCTCGAGCGCCGGACGCCGGAGCCGCGGATCTTCGAGACGATCGAGTACGCCGGGGCCGTGGTCTGGGGCCTCACGCTGGCGATCGTCGAGGACTTCCTGCGGCGGATCGGAGAGCATCCGGAGCCGGAATCCCGGCCGGCCGTCAACCCGTCCGAATCCAGCGGGGAGGCGCGTTGAGTTCCCGGTGGGAAGACCGGCTCGGCTCCCGGACTCTGCTGGCCGTCGGCATCGGGCTCGTCGTCACGTTGCTCGCGCTGCGCGGCATGGTGCCGGCCGGCGCCGGCGTCTACTACGACGACGGCATCTACCTCGCCCTCGCCCAATCGCTGGCCGAGGGGGGCGGCTATGCGTACGTGAACCTGCCGGGCGACGTTCCCGGGGTGAAGTATCCGCCCCTGTATCCGGCGCTGCTGGCCGGCGCGATGAAGCTGCTGCCGGCTTATCCCGACAACCTCGGCTTCCTCGAGACGCTGAACGCGCTGCTCATGGGACTGGCGGGCGCCCTGTCGTTTCTCGCCTTCACGGCCGCCTGGCCCCGCGGGGATCGATTGACCCGACCGAAGAAAAGCCGGGACGGGGGCGCCGACGTCGTGATGCCCCGGGGCGGACGGCGCCCCGTGCGATGGGGAATCGTCCTGGGCGCGTTCGCCGGCGCCGCCCTCCTCGGGTACGGTTCGGCGCAGTCGATGGTGCTCGCGACGGCACTCCTGTCCGAACCGCTATTCCTCGTGCTCAGTTTCGGCGCGCTGCTCCTGGCCGGCGATCGGCGCGTGCATCCGGCGATCGTCGGCCTGCTGGCCGCCGCGGCGTTTCTCACCCGGGGCATCGGCCTCGCCGTCATCCTCGCGGTCACCGCTGGCGAGCTGTTTCGACGAGGCGTCCGGCGGAAGCGGCGCCTGAGGCGGCTCGCCCTCCTCGGCCTGGGCGCCCTGCCGCCGGCCGTGGCGTGGCTCTTCTGGAGCGGCGCGAACGCCGGGACGGTGCCGGGACCTTTCGTCGGCCAGTACGGCAGCTACACGGAGTGGTACGCCGCGGGCTCCGGCGGTCTCTTCGGCCGGATCGCCGAGATCGCGGCGGCCCACTGGCTCCCCTTCCGCGCCAACCTCGAGATGCTCTGGATTCCGGACGCCGGACGAGGCGCCGCGACGTTCGTGCTCGTGCTACTGGGTCTCGCTACCCTGGCCGGCGCCGTGCGAATCGCCCGGCGCAACCCGGCTCTCGCCCTCTTCCCCTTCGCCTACCTGGCGATCGTTCTGGCCTGGCCGTATGAACCCGACCGCTTCTTCTACGCGATCATCCCGGCCCT
>CAZOEX010000161.1:0-5755 GCA_964578925.1 uncultured Gemmatimonadota bacterium
GCGCTGCTGGATTCGAACCAGCGACCTCCTGCTTGTAAGGCAGGCGCTCTCGACCGGCTGAGCTATTCGCCCGCGTCGGGTTCGGAGCGGGATCGCCGGAAGCCGACCAGCAGGCCGGCCGGTACGAGTACCGCGTATCCGAGCACGAGGAGCAGGGGGGCCGCGACGGTGGAACCGCGGTCGAGAAGCACGTACCCGATGACGATCGCGATCACACCCGTCCCGAGCAGCACGAAGTTCGGCAGTCGAAGGCCGAAGAGGCGCCTCCGCTCGCGATCTTCCGATGTGTCCGCCCCACTGCGAATCATCCGGGGAGACTAGGACACGTTGGAAGACTCGTCAACGTCGGCGGCATCACCGGGAGAGGCTCCGCCGGGGCTCCCGCGGAACCGTAGGGCTGCCCGGACGGCGGCCTCGAGTGCGGCGGCTTCCCGGCGCTCCCGCTCCTTCATCTCGGCCAGCCGCCGCCGGTCGCGGCGCACGCGTGCGATGCCCAGCGCGATGACCAGGAAGGTCACCCCGAGCCAGACGACCGCGGTGCGACTCAGGAGATACAGCCAACCGTAGCGGTCGAGAACTTTCTCGCGCCACCGGGTCTCGAACTGCTCGGCCGTGAGCCCGAAGACCTGGCGGACCGCCGCGTCGAAGCTCCGGCCCGATCGAAGCGCGCCGAACAGGGCCTCGAGTCCCGCGTCCCCCGAGAGCGATCGGAGGGCGTCGACCGCGGTATACGCCAGGATATAGGCGGTCTCGGGATCGCGGCCCGAGCGGAAGCGACCGTCGATGTCGGCGAGCATCCCCTCGCCGCCCCGCATGAGGATGAACTGGAGGCGCCAGCCCTCGCGCCAGTCCCACGTTCCGCTCACGATCTGGGCATATCCTTCCTGCAGCCAGCTCGACGCATTGCCGCCGGTCGCGGCGTGCAGCGCGACGTGGGCCGCCTCGTGGCGATAGACCGCGCGGAGCCGGTCCACGTGTCGCTGCGCGCCGTCTACCCGCAGTCCGATGAGACGGCGCGCCGGGTCGGCCACCCCGGCGACCCACGGTTCCCTGCGCCCCAGCCCGACCGAGTCCAGAGATGCGAGATCCTCCACGAACCAGACGACGACACGCTTCCCGGCGAGAACCGAGTCGGGAATCCCGGGCATCGACCTCCAGATCGCCCGGTCGTTTCCGATGGACTCGGCGAGCCCCTCGAGACCGGGTCCGGCTCGCACGTCGAGCTCGGGGGCGAACGGCGCGCGGGCGGAGTCTACCGCAACCGCCGTCTCCGACGTGCCCGGCCCGGCGGATTCACCGCTGCAACCCGCCATCGCCGCCAGCGCCGCGAGACCGGCGATCCAACGGCGTCGGCTCACGCCGTCGAGCGTGCCCATTCCAGCGCGCCGGCGAGCGGCTCGGGGAGCTCCGACGTGAAGGCCATCTCCTCGCCGGTGACCGGGTGGGTGAACGAGAGGCGGGCCGCGTGCAGGAAGAGCCGATCGACCCGGCGGGCGAAGCGGAGGGCCCACTGTCCCCCGGCCCCGGTCATGCCGCGCTCCCAGCCGGCGCCGTAGACCGGATCGCACACGATCGGATGGCCCGTGTCGGCCAGGTGTACGCGGATCTGGTGGGTCCGGCCCGTCTCGAGCCGCACGGCGAGAAGGTCGGCGGCCGGCCAGCGCTCGAGCCGCCGCACGTGCGTCACGGCGCGTCGACCTTCTTCCACGACGGCCATGCGCTTCCGGTCCCTGGGATCGCGCCCGATCGGCCGGTCGATCGTCGTCCGCTCCGGATCGAACCGGCCCCACACGGCCGCCAGGTAGCCCCGTCCGATCTCGCGACGCGCGAGTGCCGCGGAGAGCGCCCGGTGCGCCTCGGAACGGCGGGCCACGATCAGCAATCCGCTCGTGTCGCGATCGAGCCGGTGCACGACGCCGGGGCGTCGGGGCAACCCCACCGGCGACAGCGATCCGTACCGTCCGAGAAGGGCGTGGACCAGGGTGCCGGTCTCGTGTCCCGGAGCGGGATGTACGACCATGCCGCAGGGCTTCTCGACGACGAGCAGGTGATCGTCCTCGTGGACGACCTCCACGGGAATGTCCTCCGGGATCAGCTGGATCGGAGGGGGCGGGGGGATCTTCATCGTGATCCGGTCGCCGGCTCGCGGCTGGTAGCTTTTGGCGACGGGTTCGCCGTTCACTCGCACCTGTTCGTCCAGAATCAATGAGGCGATCTGCGACCGGCTGAACCGACTCCGGTCGGCGAGAAGCGCGTCGATGCGCTCGTCCGTGTCCTCGTCGATCTCGAGCCGGAAGGTCTCCGGCTCAGTCCGTCGCGGAGGCCGTTTCCCTGCTCCGCTGCTCACGCCGTTCCTCCAGGTAGAAGGAGGTCAGCAGCAACACGGCGCCGACGCTGACCGCCGAGTCGGCCACGTTGAAGATCCAGAACCGGACGCCGCCGAATCCGATGTCGATGAAGTCCACGACGCCCGCTTCGTATCGGACCCGGTCGACGATGTTGCCGACCGCGCCGCCGCAGACCAGGGCGAGGGCCGAAAGGCGCAGCACGTCGCCGCGGGGTGTCGCAGCGTACATCCAGCCCAGCACCCCGAGAGCGACGAGGGAGAGAGCCAGGAAGAAGAGGCGGGAGTGCTCGCCGATGTTGATCCCGAAGGCCGCACCCGGATTGTGCGTGTAGGTGAGGCGGAAGAAGTCGCCGAGCAGGGGCTTCGTCTCGTGCATGATCATCGTCTGCACGATCCATTGCTTCGTCAGCACGTCGAGCAACAGCACGACCCCCGCGACGCCCAGCAGCAGCCATACCTTGTTGACGCCGGATTCGGCATTCGCCGCCGCCGCGGCGTCGGTCACCCGTTCTCCTCGCGCTCCTTGCAGCTGATGCACAGCCGCGTGTGCGGAAGAGCGTCGAGTCGCTCGAACGAGATCTCCTCTCCGCATTCCTCACAAATGCCGAAGGTCGGCGGCGTCTTGTAAATACGGCGAAGGGCCTGGTCGAGATGATACAGGTAGCGCCCCTCCTTGCTCGCGAACAGAAACGCCTTCTCGCGTTCCATCGCGTCGGTACCCTGGTCGGCCATGTGAAAGCTGTACGCCGAGGTCTCCCCTTCGGCGCCGGGGCTGACCTTGCTGAGAGCCTCGTCATATGCGCCGAGGTCCTTCAGGGCTCGTGCCCGCATGGCCAGAAGCCGCTCCTCGAAATACTCCAGGTCCTTCTTCTTCATTATTGGGTACCTTGAATCCTGATTGTCTATGCGCTTCGGCCGGCATCACCTGCCGCGCCGGCGTCGTCTGCGACTGTCTGGAGCCCGATCGAAACCTGCTCCCCTTCGATCTCCACGGTGCGTACGATCTCGAGTCCCTCGAGCACATCGGCGCCCGTCTCGATCGATACGGCGAGCGTCTCGCCCCCGACATACCCTTCGTGTCGACGGAGCGCCTGCTCGACCTCGTCCGGCCCGGACACGGCGAGCCGAATGCGATCGTCGACGGCCAGCTCCGCATCCCGTCGGATCCGCTGCACCCGATTCACTAGCTCGCGGGCCCGACCCTCGGCCAGCAGGTCCTCGTCCAGCGTCGTATCGAGCCCCACCAGCCAGCCGTCCTCCGCCTGGACGACCAGGTCACCGGCCGCTTCCTCCAGCACCGTGACCTCGGTAGGCGTGACTTCGACGGTCCGGTCAGGAAGCGCGATCGACACCGTCGCTCCCCGGCGAAGCCTGCGAACGGCACCGCCGTCCAGCGACTCGATCGCCTGCGCGACGACCGGCGTCTCGGCGCCGAACCGCGGGCCGAGGGCTCCGAATTCCGGCTTGGCGGACAGCCGAACAATATCAGCGTCACCCGCGGGAAAGACAACGTCGCGCACGTTCAGCTCGGCACGCAACAACTCCAGGAGGGCCTCGTCCAGCCGGCGATCCATGGGAAGGACGGCTTCCAACCGTCCCAGCGGCTGCCGCACGCGGATCCCGGCCGCTTCGCGGGCCGCCCGGCCGAGCGTCGCCAACCTCCGCACGTCCTCCATTCCCTGGGCGAGCGACGTGTCCACCTCCACCGCTCCCCCGGGGAAGTCCGCCAGGTGTACCGACTCGCCCGTCAATTCACGGTGGATCCAGTCCGCCAGGAAGGGCGAGATGGGCGCGAGCATTCGGCACACGGAGACCAGGACGTCGTGGAGGGTGGCGAACGCATCCGCCGTATCGAGTGCCCCGCCCGCACCGCCCCGGGTCGCCCAGAAGCGATCGCGCGTCAACCGCACGTACCAGTTCGAGACGTCGTCCTGCACGAAACTCGAGATCGCGCGGGCGGCGCGGGTCAGGTCGTAGCTTTCCAGGGCATCGCGAACTTCCGCCGCCACGCTGTCGCTGCGATCCAGCAGCCAGCGGTCGATCAGCGGTCGACCCGGCCCGGGTCGCGCTCCTCCCGCTGCCTCGCCGGCCGACTCCTGCCGCCAGCCCTCCAGGTTCGCGTACATCGCGAAGAACCGATAGGTGCTTCGCAGGGTGTCGAACGTCTTGCGGTTCGTCTCGTGCAGGGCCTCTCCGTCCCAGCGCTTCGGAAGCCACGGATTGCTCGAGGCCAGCAGGTAGAAGCGCAGGACGTCCACGCCGTGCTCGTCGATCGTTTCCCACGGATCGACCACGTTTCCACGGGATTTCGACATCTTCTGACCCCGGTCGTCCAGGATCAGGTCGTTGACCAGGACGTTCCGGTAGGCGCTGCGCCCGAAGAGGATCGTCGACAGGGCGAGCAGCGAGTAGAACCACCCCCGCGTCTGGTCGACGCCCTCGGCGATCGCGTCGGCCGGAAAGTGCGTCTCGAACCGCTCCTCGTTCTCGAACGGATAGTGCCACTGCGCGAAGGGCATGGATCCCGAATCGAACCAGGCGTCGAGCACCTGCGGGACGCGGGTCATCGTGCCGCCGCAGCCCTCCGAGGCACAGGTCCACGTCGGCTCGTCGATTTCCGGCCGGTGCGGATCGAACTCGCCGCCGTCTCCCCGCGGGAGCTCGCCGGCCAGTTCCTCGAGCTCCGAAAACGACTCCACGACGTCTCGCGCTTCGCAACGGTCGCAGGTCCAGATCGGAAGGGGCGTCCCCCAGTAGCGGTCGCGGGAGATCGCCCAGTCGATGTTCCCCCGCAGCCACTCTCCCATCCGGCCCGAGCCGATCTCCGGCGGATGCCAGCCGACGGCGGCGTTCTCCTCGATCATCTCCTGCTTCACGTCCGTCGTGCGCACGTACCAGGAGTCGCGGGCCATGTAAATCAGCGGGGTATCGCAACGCCAGCAGTGCGGATAGCTGTGGCGGAAGCTCTCCCGCCGAAACATCAGGCCGCGCTCTTCGAGCAGGTCCTGCAACGGGTCGTCGGCCTCCTTGACGCGCAGTCCACCCACCTCTTCCACGGTTCCGAGGAAGCGACCTGCGTCGTCCACCGGGCGCACCACCGGGAGGTCGTACTCGCGCCCGAACTCGAAGTCGTCGGCACCGAACGCCGGCGCCGTGTGCACGAGGCCCGTGCCGTCCTCGTCGCTCACGAAGTCTGCACGACGGACCCGGCCGGTCGCCGCCTCGTAGGAGGGATCGAGGGTGAAGGGCCGTTCGTACTCCAGGCCGTCGAGCTCCTCGGCCGGGACCTCGCGCACGATCGTCGCGTCCTCTCCGAAGTAGTGCTCCACGCGAGAGCGGGCCAGCACGAGACGTTCGTCCCCGTCCTCGACTTCGGCGTACGAGAGATCGGGACCGAAGGCGACCGCC
>CAZOEX010000162.1:0-5739 GCA_964578925.1 uncultured Gemmatimonadota bacterium
ACGAAGCGGGCGATGTCGAAGTCGTGGATGTGGAGGTCGCGGAAGATGCCGCCGGAGCCGGGGATGTAGCCTTCGTGGGGAGGATGGGGATCGTGGCCGGCCATGCGGACGAGGTAGAGGCGGCCGGCCGATCCGCCTCGAACGGCGTCGCGCGCCCGCCGATAGCCCGGGTCGAATCGTCGCTGAAAGCCCATTTGCACCACGGCACCGGCCCGTTCCACTCGATCGACGATCTTCCGGGTGCTCTCCAGATCGAGCGCGATCGGCTTCTCGCAAAAGGCGGGTAGGCCGGCTTCGACGGCCAATTCGATGAGCCCCGCGTGCTCGGAGGTCGGCGCCGTGATGACGACGGCGTCTACGTCGTCGAGCAGGGCCTCGACCGTCGGCGCGACGGCGGCGTCGCACTGCCTCGCGACGTTCTCCGCTCGGGCGCCGTCGAGGTCGGTGACGGTGACCGCGTCCACACCCTCGTGAGCCGACAGCTCCCGAGCGTGAAACGTCCCTATTCGGCCCACCCCGATCACGCCTGCGTGCACGGCATCCCCTGTGCGGAACAGATCATCACCTCTCTCCCCGCGGCACGCCGCCCTGCGTGATCGTGCGGTCGCACCCTTGTTGTTGGAACGTTCCAACAATACAATGCGTACGATACTACCATCCCCCGTGTCAAGGTCCGAGCGAGTGTCGGATCTTGCGGGCGGAGCGGAGATACCTCCCCGATGATATTATCTAACTCTAGATGAAGTAGAGACTTGGGACAGCCGACGATCATCGACATCGCACGACGGGCCGGCGTCTCGAAGTCGCTCGTGTCGCTGGTGCTCAACGGTTCACCGCGAGTCAGCGACGAAAGTCGAAGAGCCGTGCTCGAGGCCGCCGACGAGCTCAACTACCGACCCAACGCGATGGCCCGCGGGCTGGTGCAGCGGCGGACGCACGTGCTCGGGGTGATGCTTTCCGACCTGCACAACGTTTTCTTCGCCGACGTTCTCGACGGTATCGACGAGCGGGCGAGCGAGGCGGGCTACGGTACGCTGCTCGCCACGGGGCACCGCTCCCCGCAGCGTGAGACGGCGGCCATCGACTCCCTGCTGGAGCTCCGAACTGAAGGCCTCGTACTCGCCGGTCCCAGGCTTCCCGACGAAAAGATCGTCGAAGCGAGCCGAGCCGTGCCCGTGACGCTCGTCTCGCGTGCCGTGAAGGCCGAGAACGTCGACAGCGTTTCGTCCGACGACCGGGCCGGCGCCGGCCTGGCAATCGACCACCTCATCGAGCTGGGCCACCGACGAATCGCGCACATCGACGCCGGAGACGGCGCCGGCGCCCCCGAGCGTCGCGACGGGTATCTGGCGGCGATGCGTCGGCACGGCTGCGAGCCCGAATCCAGGGTCGTGTCCGGCGATTACACCGAGGCTGGGGGCGCCGAGGGGGTCGAGCGCCTACTCGCCGACGGCGATCCGCCGACGGCGATCTTCGCGGCCAACGACCTGAGCGCGATCGGCGCGCTCGACGCGCTGGAGCGGGCGGGCCTCGTCGTCCCGGAAGACGTCTCGCTGGTCGGGTACGACAACACATCGCTCGCCCGCCTCCGGCACATCAGGCTGACGACCATCGAGCAGCCACGACACGAGATCGGGCGGGCGGCCGCGCGCCTGCTCATCGAGCGCATCGATGAGGGACGATCGCAGCCGGAGCGCATCGTCCTCTCCCCTTCCCTGGTCGTGGGCGCCACGACCACAGTGGCCAAGGAGCCGACATGACGGACACGAAGCAGGCGGCGGAGCTGAACACGCTGCGCCACTGGATCGGTGGTGGGCCGGCGGATGGCGGCGTGGGCACGGCGGACGTCTTCAATCCCGCGACGGGCACACGTACGGCGAAGGTCCCCCTGGGTGGCGCGGCGGAGGTCGACGCGGCGGTCGAAGCCGCGGCGACCGCCTTCGAGAGCTGGCGGGAGTCGTCGCTGTCCACGCGCACCGAGATCCTGTTTCGCTTCCGCGAACTCGTCGCGAGTCACGTCGACGACCTCGCCCGGGCCGTCGTTCGCGAACACGGGAAGGTTCTCTCGGATGCGCGCGGCGAGGTGCAACGCGGCCTCGACGTGATCGAATACGCCTGCGGAATCCCGCAGCTGCTCAAGGGGCGGTTTTCCGAGAACGTCTCGACCGACGTCGATTGCGTCTCGATCCGCCAGCCGCTGGGCGTCGTGGCGGGCATCACGCCCTTCAACTTCCCGGTGATGGTGCCGATGTGGATGTATCCGATCGCCATCGCCTGCGGGAACAGCTTCGTCCTGAAGCCGTCAGAGAAGGATCCTTCGTCCGCACGGCTCGTGGCCGAGTGGTGGGCCGAAGCGGGCCTCCCCGCCGGGGTCTTCAACGTGGTGCATGGCGCCCGGGAGGCCGTGGAGGCCCTTCTGGCCCACTCGGACGTGCGAGCGATCAGCTTCGTGGGCTCGACGCCCGTGGCGCGTACCGTCTACGAGACGGCCACGGAGGCAGGCAAGCGGGTGCAGGCGCTGGGCGGCGCGAAGAACCACATGGTCGTGATGCCGGACGCCGACCTCGAGGAAGCCGCAGATGCCGCGGTCAGCGCCGGGTACGGATCGGCGGGGGAAAGGTGCATGGCGATCTCGGTGATCGTCGCGGTGGGCGAAGTGGGCGATGCGCTGGTGGAGCGGATCCGCTCGCGGATCGCGATGCTGCGCGTCGGCGACGGAATGGACGATCCGGACATGGGCCCCCTCGTCACCCGCGAGCACCGCGATCGCGTCGCGGCCTACCTGGAAAAGGGCGCGGCCGAGGGGGCGCGCGTCGTGGTGGACGGACGGGACGTGGCGGTCGAAGGCCGGGCCGAAGGCTTCTTCCTCGGTCCCTGCCTGCTCGACGACATACAGCCGGAGATGACGGTCTACCGCGACGAGATCTTCGGACCGGTGCTCGGCGTCGCCCGCGTGGATTCGTTCGAGGAGGCCCGGAACCTCGTGAACGCGAACCCGTACGCCAACGGCGTCGCGATCTTCACGAGGGACGGGGCCGTCGCACGCCGCTTCCAGCACGAGATCGAGGTCGGAATGGTGGGTATCAACGTGCCGATCCCAGTGCCGATGGCGTACTACTCGTTCGGCGGTTGGCGCAACTCGCTCTTCGGAGACACGCACGTTTACGGCGAAGACGGTGTTCGCTTCTACACGCGCACGAAAGTCGTCACGTCGCGATGGAGACCGGCGGCCACCGGCGGCGGCGCGAATCTCTCGTTTCCCACTGCCGACTGATGGGCGATCGGGCCGGTTGGACGCTGCTAGCGCTCGCGGGCCTGGCCTGTATGCTCACGGCCTGCCACGCTCGCGGGTCGTCGCCCGAGGCGGTCGAGCCGTCTCCCGGCGCGACCCCGTTGGACGTGGTCGAGTCCGACGCACCGCGACAGTCGGCCTACCGGGTGCGGACGCAATCCGACGCGGGGTTGAACGACGACACCGGCTGGGCCGCGGGGCTCGATTCCCCGGCGGTCGTGCAGGCAGACCGGCCCTTCCGGCTGCGGGTCGAGGCCGAGAACCCCGTGGCGAGGCCGGTCGAGGCCCGGTTCGGGCTGCAGGTCCGCCGCAACGGCGGTGCCTGGGAGCGCGTGCAGGCGCAGGACTTTCCGTATCCGCTCAAGGAGCTGGAGTTCGAGTTCACGCCGTCGCCCGACGCCGCTCCGACCGAGAACTTGACGCTGGTTCGGGGCCGGGAGTCGGCTCTCTCCTGGCGCGAGGAAGACGGGGACGACGGATACTTGAGAGTAGAGGCCGGGAACGCCCCGGTGCTGGCCCTGGTGGACGCCCGCCCGACGTGGGAGCCGGTGGAGTTCGAGGCCGTGCTGCGACTTCCGGAGTCCGGCCGAGCCGGAATCGTGTTCGGCTACCGGAGCGAGGACGACTACTACCGACTGGATCTCGAGGCGGGGGGCGCCCTGCGCATCGTCCGTCGCGACGGGGAGCGCGAATCGGTGCTCGTCAGCCGGGACGTCGGCGTGAAGACGGACCGGTGGATGGAGGTCGCGATCGTACGCGAGGGCAGCGAGGTCACGGTCGAGTACGAGTGGGATCCCATCGTTCAGGGGATCGAGTTCACGCACGACACGGGTGCGACGATTCCGGCCTCGCTCCCCGGTCTCTATCTGCCCGCGGGCAGCGCCGCCGACGTGGAACTCCTCGGGCTGGCGGGGGAGATCGCCGCGCCCCGGGTGAGCATCGTGAGCAGCGCCGGCTTCGAGCACGGCGCGGAAACCGAGGACGTCCTCGCTGCCTCCGAACTTCCGTTCCGCGGCGGTGCCGGCGTCAGCCATGCCGAGAGCGCACCCCTCTGGACCGCGGCCGCGGCGCACGGCGAGTGGGAGTTCCCGCTCGTCGTACGCTACTTCTCTGACGGTGCCGCCCTGAACGAGACCGGCGACGTGTTCGAGTTCCGGCTGGCGGACGGCGACGGCACATCTGTTTTGACCACGCATCATCCCCGGGTGACTCTCGAGGTACCGGAGCGGCATCTCGGCGGCACCTTCGTCGAGACCCCGGCCCGGATCGGCCCCTGGCAGGCGACCGACGGCGATCTGTACTTCATCATGGAGCCGTCGGAGACAGACAACGTGATGATGGTCGTCACGTCGACGGACGGCGGGCGGAGCTGGCGCGAGGTGGACGGCGACAACCGGCCGCTCACCGGGGATCTCGAAGGCGTCGGGTCGACCTTCGTGGACGGCCGGATCCACATCCTCCACCAGACCTCGGATCACGTCTTCTATCACCGGTTTCGGACTTCGGATGACCCATCGCCGGATGCCTGGGAGATCCGGGACGAGCGCCTGGCGTCGCCGACCGAACCGCCCACCCAGGTGGCCGACATCGCGGTGCGTTCCGACGGCAGCGTGGTCGGGGTCTACGGCGACCGCGAGACGATCCGGATCCGAGTCCGGTCGCCGGAAGGCAGGTGGAGCGAACCGACGGTCGTGAAGCCCGAACCGGAATGCACCCTGTCCGGACCCGTACTCGCCCTTGGCGCGGACGACGTGGTGCACATGGCCTACACCGGCAGCGACGGGTCCGCCTGGTACCGCCGGGTCCTCCCGGACGGCCGCCTGACGCCGCGGCAGCAGGTGGCGTCGGGCCTCGGCACCGAGGTCGAGGACGCGGGTTTGATCCTCCCGCTGGTCTACCTGCCCGAATCCGGAACGCTCAGCATCATCTATCGGCTCGCGACGGGGGAGCTGTGGGAGCGTCGCGTAAACGCCCGCGCCGAGCTCGGTGAACCGATCCCGGTGACGCGGCGGGTGGTGGTGCAGAACGCGGCGGACGCCGAACAGGTGGGCGCGGACGCCGTCGGTCACGGGTCGGGCGTGCACGTCCTGTTCATCGAGGAAGGGACCGGGCGAATCTTTCACACTTCGCGCGACGGCGACGGCTGGAGCCCGCCCACGCTCGAAGTCGACGGCGTGGACGCTCTGTGGGTTCGCGGCGCGATCGTCCGGCGGGACGACGGGGACGGCGTCTACGGCTACGTCTACGACGCGGGCTCCTACGGCGGATCGGGCATGAACCGCTACGCGGAGGTACCGTTGCCGGTGCGGTGACCGGAGCCGCCGACGGCGGGATCCCGAAGCGGCCGCCGCCGCGTCGGAAGCTCGTCGGGGTCGCAGCAGCGGCTACCGCGACACGTAGCTCTCGAGCTGTTCGATGATGAAGCGCTGCTCCTGGATGATGCCCTT
>CAZOEX010000163.1:0-5720 GCA_964578925.1 uncultured Gemmatimonadota bacterium
TCCTCCACCCGCTTCGGCGGGATGGAGAACTCGAGCGCGATCTTCTACGCGATGGACAGCTGGGCGGAGCGCGAGATGGGCGAGAGCGTGATCGCGCACGAGACCGTGCACCAGTGGTTCGGCGACAGCGTCACCCCCGACGGCTGGTCGCATCTCTGGGTGAGCGAGGGATTCGCCACCTACTTCGCGGCCGTCTACTTCGGCGAGCGGGACGGGCCCGAGGCGTTCCGGCAGGCGATGGAGAACGGCCGCCAGGCGATCGTCGGCTCGGACGCCTCCAACCGTCCCGTCGTCGACGAGCGCTCCGATCTGTTCGGGCTCCTGAACACGAACAGCTATCCGAAGGGCGCCTGGATCCTCCACATGCTCCGCTCGATGGTCGGCGACGAGGCGTTTTTCCGCGGGATCCGGGGCTATTACTCGGCCCATGCCGAGGGATCGGCGGACACCGAGGACGTCCGGCGGGCGATGGAGGCGGCCTCCGGGGAGGACCTCGGCTGGTTCTTCGAGCAGTGGGCCCATTCGCCCGGCTTTCCCCGCCTCGACGTCTCGACCCGCACGGCGGACGGCGCGACGCTCGTGACGATCGAGCAGGTGCAACCCACCGATTGGCCGACGTTCCGGCTTCCGCTCACGATTGCCGTGGAGCGTCCCGGGGGCCGCACGACGCGGCACGAGCTGTGGATGGAGGGTCGTCAGGAGATTCTTCGGATCGACGGCGCGTTCGGCCGGGAGGCCGTCGCGATCGACCCGGATGACACGTTGCTTCTGAGAAAGGTGGTGCCGACGGAGGAGTAATAAGTTGCGCCCGCCAAGCGCGGGCGCCGCGAGCACACCGGCCCTCTAAATCACCGCGCCCGTCACCGCGAAGGCGATGATCGCGACCGCGCCCGCCACCATCGCATAGGGAATCTGCGTTCGCACGTGTTCGATGTGGTCGGACGCCGACGCGAGCGACGAGACGATCGTCGTGTCGCTGATCGGGCTCGTGTGGTCGCCGAACACGCCGCCGGACAGGGTCGCCGCCACGAAGGGCGCGATCGGCAGCGACAGCGTCGTCGCGACGGGAACGGCGATCGGAAGCATGATGGCGAAGGTGCCCCAGCTGCTTCCCGTGGCGAACGCGATGCCCGCACCGGTCAGGAATACGACCGGGAGCAGGACGGGGATCGGGATGTTGTCCCCGACCAGGCCGGCCACGTAGTCGCCGGTGCCGAGCTCCTGGGTGACCGCGCCGAGCGCGATCGCGAGCAGCAGGACGAGCGCCATGCCCGTGAGCCCGCCGGCCCCCTTCAGCCCGACGGTCGTCACGTCGTCCACCGAGAGGATCCCCTGTGCGACCGAGAGGACGCCGGCCGTCGCGAGGCCGGCCAGCACGGCCCACAGGACCGACAGCGATCCCGAGCCCTCGAGGACGTCGCCGCCGCCGGTGATGTACATGGCGAGCGGCATCATCGCGACCATGACCACGATCGGCACGACCATGTTCACCGGACGCAGGGGCGTTCCCTCCTTCGGCGGCGGCGCGATCTCCTCGGGATCGGCCAGCGCCACGGCGTGATCCCAGTGCAGCTTTCCCCCGGCGGTGCGGCGCTGCGCCTTCGCCATCGGACCGTAGTCCTCCTTCCGCATCGCCGCGATCAGGGCCACCGTGATCGCGGCGAGCGCGTAGAAGTTCAGCGGAATCGCCGCCACGAGCACCGGTACGGCGGCCTCCACGCCAAGGCCGGCCAGAAGGCCCAGGATGTAGGCGCCCCAGGCGTTGAACGGGATCAGCGTGCAGACGGGCGCCGAGGTCGAGTCGATCAGGTAGGCGAGCTTCTCGCGGGAGACCCGGAAGCGGTCGAACAGGGGTCGGCAGATCGAGCCGGCGACCAGCACCGTGATGTTCGACTCGATGAAGATGATCATCCCGAGGATCCAGGCGAGTACCTGGGCCCGGCGACCCGAGGTCACGAAGCGGCGGCGCTCGACCCACTCCACGAAACCCTGCACACCGCCGTTCGCTTCGACGAGGGCGATCAGCCCGCCGATCGCGAAGGTGAAGAGAAGGACGGCCGCGGTGCCGGGATCGGTCGCCGTCGCGAGGATGCCGTCGATCGCGTCGGCCAGGCCGGCGAGGGGATTCCAGTCCGCCGCGACCGTCCAACCGAGCCAGATGCCGGCGGCCAGCGACAGATAGACCTGCCGGGTCCAGATCGCCATTCCGATGGCCAGGAGCGGCGGAAGCAGCGAGACGAAGCCGGTATCGATGAGCCCTCTCTCGTCTGGAAGCCGTTGAAGAGCCTGGAAGCCTGTCGAAAACCCCCTAGGGAAGCGCGGCCGAGACGACGCGCAACCAGTTCGCCCCAAGAAACGCCCTGAGCCCGCTCTCGTCAAACACTCCGGCCCCCGCCAGGGCCGCGGACAGCTCCGGCAGCCGCGAACAGTCCTCCAGTCCTTCGGGCGGCGCCCACATCCCGTCGAAGTCGCTGCCGAGGGCCACATGCTCCGACCCGGCGAGATGCGCGGCGTGGGCCACGTGCTCGACCAGCCGGGAGAGCGGAAGCGTTCCGACCTCGTCGAGCACGGCGCGGGCCAGTGACTCGCTGTCCTCGAATTCGCGGTCACGAAGTGGGGCGCAGCGCGCCTCGAAGTCCGCGTCGAGATGCCCGTTGAAGAAGGAGACACCTACCAGGCCCCCCGTTCCGGCGATCGCCACGAGCAGATCGTCCGGCAGGTTCCGGGACAGCGGCGCCAGGTGGCGCATGCCTGAATGCGACGCCACGACGGGGCGTTCCGCGCGTTCGATGACGTCGTGGACCGAGGAGTCCGAAACATGGCTCAGATCGATCAGGACCCCGAGCTGCTGCAGCCGGTCCACGAGCCGGCGGCCGAAGGCCGTCAGGCCCCCGTGAGGACCTTCATCCGCCGCGTCGGCCCAGGCCGTCGATTCCTTCCACGTGAGGGTGAGGCACCGCATGCCGAGTTCGAACAGCTCGTCGACGACGTCGAGGTCGTCACGGATCGCGTAGCCGCCCTCAACGCCCAGGAGCGCCCCGATCGGGGCCTGCGTCCGTGCCCCGGCGTCGGCGGCCACCCGGGCGGCGTCGGACGCCGAGAGGATGAGCCGGACCTCGGGATGCGCCTCAAGCGTCTCGCGGAGCCGCCCGAGACCGTCGAACGTGCGCTGAACCGGGTCCCGCAGTTCGGGATCCGGGTCGACGAAGACGGCGAAGATGCCGCCGTCCAGCCCACCTTCTCGCATCCGGCGCAGGTCGAGATGCCCCCTCCCGCCGCGGTCCTCGAGCGACTCGCCGCGGCGGAGCGGGCCGGCCAGGTCATTGTGGCCGTCGAACACGAAGGCCTCGTGGTGCACCGCCCGAGCCTCGGCGGCACTCAACGGGACAGCCACTCGCTGCGCTCGTCGGTGAAGCGATAGAGGCGGTCGACGGCCCGGCTGATCCCGATGCGCGGCGAACGGCCGACGTGCTCGTCGGGAACGGGCTCGCCGGCCGTTATGACGAGCGGAAGCCGATCGAGCGGATGGCGCTGCAGCTCCGGCCCTATCGCCAGCGCCCGGGTGAGCCGCCCGGGCCCGCTGGTCAGCTCCTCCCTTCCGTCCCGACGGCGCCGCATCGTCTCGAGGCCCTCGAGCGGCTCGAGTGCGCGGATCAACACGCCCGAGGCCTCGCCCGCGGCGCCGGTCACGGCGTTCAGGCACCAGTGGATGCCGTAATTGAGGTGAATGTACGCCGTTCCCGGCGGGCCGAAGAGGGGATCGTTGCGCTTCGTCCGGCCGATGCGGGCCGCGGCGTGGGAAGCCGGATCGTCGGCACCCGTGTAGGCCTCCGTCTCGACGATCCGGCCGGCGACGCGGGCGTCCCCATCGGGACCCGCGCGCGTCAGAATCTTGCCCAGGAGCTCCCTGGCGACCTCCGGCGCGGAGCGCGCGTAGAACTCCAGCTCCACGGTCGGGACGTCAGCCCTCAGCCGTCACCGGCTTCGAGCTCCGCGGCCCGTCCGTCGATCACGGCCTGCGCCCGGTGCTGCGGGAGCACGTCCTTGATCCGTCCCGGCTGATCGTCGATCACGTCGAGCACGTTCGCGCCGAATTCCTCGTAGAGACGCTCGGCGGTGCGCTGCCCGACCCCGGGATAGGCGCGAGACATGGCCTCGATCGCCTCGCGAAAGTCTCCGCCATCGCTCACGCCGTCATCGCCCCCGCCATCCTCCGATTCGCCGGCGGAAGTCGGCGGCGTCGAGCGCTCCTCGGTTCGACGCGGCGGGCGGGCCGGCTCGCGGCTCGAACCGCGACCCGTGACGGACCGTGCGCCGCTCGTGCCGGAGGTGCTCGCCGCCGAGCGATCGGTCGGGCTCGTCCCGGCGTCGTCGTCGGACGCATCGACGGGACCGGGCACCGGAGTACCATCCCTCTCGGACGGCGAACCTGACGAGGACGCACGTGAGCGTCCCTTCGAACCGCGGCGAAAGCGTCCGAGGCCCCGACTCCGTGGCGCCGGCTTCGACCCGACTTCCGGCTCCGGTTCGGCCTGCGGCTCGTCATCCGCTTCTCCCGCCTCGGCGCCCGGCGCCATCGCGGCCTTCCGATCGCGCTCGGGCTTCGACGCGGGCGCCTCGGCTTTCGGCTCGGGTGCGGTCTCCCTTTCCGCCGCCCCGCCGGAGTCCCGCCGCGACCGATCGTCCGCGCGCGATTCGGCCTTCGGCTCGCGCCGCCTCGTGCGGACCGGCTCGTCGGCCGATGCGCCGTTCAGCGGCGAAACCAGGTAGTTGCCCTCCGGACCCTGTTCCAGGTTGATGATCTCCTCGTCGTGGGCCTGGCGGAGGAATCGGCTGAACTTCCGGAACCCGAGCGCGCCCTCGTCGAACTTCGAGTCGCGCTTGAGCATCTGCCGCTTGACCTCGGAATCGCGGACCGGCTCGTCCACGCTGGACAGGCTCTCGACCACGTCCTGGAGCAGGTCGTAGGCCGTCCGCAGGCGATTCTCGTCCACCTCCGGCGCCGGCTCATCCGACGGGGGCGCTTCGGTCCGGTCGCGGTCACGGCCGGTGGCGCGCCCGGAGCCGCCCCGCCGTCCGCGCGACCGGGAACCGGAGCCCGATGAAGAGGAGCGCCCGCCAGAGGACGAGCGTCCGCTCGAGCCGGAGCCGGCCCGTGACGATCCGCCGCGCCGGCGCGAAGCCGACCCGTTACCGGATGCAGCCGACGGGGTCGGCTGGCCGCCGCGCGAGAACTCGTCGACGCGCGATCCGGGAGACACGTCGTACTGCCCGTTCGCGGCCTTCTGCAGGTCGACGATGCCGCGGGAGGCCGCCTCGGCCAGGAAGCGGTTGAACTTGCTGAAGCCGAGCGACTTCTCGCTGAACGAGGAGTCGAACTCCAGCATGACCTGCTTGAACCGGTCCGAGCGCATCACGTCGCCGCGCTCGACCATTCGCTGGATCGTCCGAGCCGCGAGCACCCAGGGGTCGAACGACTCGGTCGTGGCCTCCGAGGCGACGGTCAGCCCCGACAGACTGTTGTAGCTGTAGTACTCGTCGCAGTTCTGAACCAGGAGATCGGAGCTGGATTCCTGCATCCCCACCCCGATGATGTACTTCCCGTATTCCTTCAGCTTGAGGACCAGGCTCGAGAAGTCGGAATCACCCGACAGCAGGATGAAGGTGCCGATCTCGGGCCGCGTGAACACGATCTCCAGCGCGTCGATCGCCAGCCGGAT
>CAZOEX010000164.1:0-5700 GCA_964578925.1 uncultured Gemmatimonadota bacterium
CCGTGCAGGGAGTTGCCGGATCGGCCAGCGGAAGCGCCCATCTGACCGTCTTTCCCGGGGCGCCCAAGGGGCTCGGCACGCGGAACTTCGCGTTCAGCGCGGTACGCCACGCCGACGGAGATGTCTCAGGCCAGTGGCAGATCGTGGCGGGCGGCACGATCCTGCATGGATCGATCGATTGCCTGACCATCGCCCCCGACGGAGAGAGCGCGCGCCTGTCGGGCCTCGTCGAAGATGCGAAGTTCACGACGTTCCAGGTGGGCACGGCCTTCGCCATGGAAGTATTCGACAACGGCAACGGCGCCAGTGGCGACCCCGACGTCACGACGCAGCTGCGGGCGTTCCGTAACGCGGCGCCTGAGATCGGAACCGCCTTCTGCGAAACGGGCGAGATTCCCATGGGAGCCGATCTCGACCCGCTCCCGACTGAAGAAGGGAACTTCTCGATCCGCGCAGGAAGCTGACGCGGACTGACCGCTCGAGTACGCCCGGATGCGGATCGCCTCCGCATGCGGGCGTTGCTCATTCAGGCTCCCGTCGCCGGATCTCCTCGCACAACCTGTGCGCCGCGTGGCGGATCTCTCCGGGCGTGTAGCCGGCGAACCCGAGCACGAGACCGTTGGGAGCCGACGGCCGATCGAGCGCGAACGCGGAGATCGTCAGCGCGGTGACGCCACGGGTTGCACATGCCCGGGAGACGGCAGTGGCGTCTATCTCGTCGGGCAGAAGCACGCTGAGGTGCATGCCCGCCCCGGCCGGTTGCGGATCCACGAGATCCCCGCATGCCCTCTCGAGCGCCGTCAAGAGAGCATTCCGGCGCTCTTCGTAGAGCGCGCGCATGCGTCGCAGGTGCCGGTTGAAGTCCCCGCCCGTCATGAACTCGGCGGCGGCGAGCTGCAGCACGGGACTCGGCGCCTCCTCGAGCGCCGTGCGAACGGCCACGAGTGGCTCGACGAGTGAGTCGGGCAACACGACGTAGCCTAGGCGCAGGGCGGGAAAGAGCATCTTGCTGAGCGTCCCCACGTAGACGACGCGGCTGCTGGCACTCAAGCCCTGGAGCGCGGGTAGCGGACGACCCTCGAATCGGTACTCCCCGTCATAGTCGTCCTCGACGATCCATACGTCTCGTCCGTCACACCATTCCAGCAGCCGTCGCCGCCGGGCCTCTGACATCGTCACGCCCAGCGGAAACTGGTGCGACGGCGTTACGTAGATGATGGACGGATTCGGCTCCCTTGCCCCTCCCACCTCCACGTCGATCCCCTCGTCGTCCACCGGTACGGGAACGAGCCGCGCGTCCGCCGCCTGGAGTGCCCGCCGGGCGCCCACGTAGCCCGGATCTTCGATCCAGGCGGGATCCCCCGGGTCGAGGAGCAGTCTCGCCAGCAATCCGAGCGCCTGCTGAGACCCGGTGGTGATCACCACCTGATCGGCCGTGCAACGAACGCCTCGGCTGGCCTGAAGCTGCTCCGCGATGGCCGTGCGCAGCGACCGGTGACCCGGCGGATCCGGATAATGCAGGAAGTCGGGGTCGATCTCTTCCATGCTCGGGACGAGCCCCGACCACCACTGGCGGTGGGGGAATTCCGCCAGTGCCGGCACACCCGGCAGAAACGGCCGGACCCGGTCGCGCGGCAGGCCCGTGGAACCCACGGCCTGCAGTTGCGCTCCGCGCCGGGACATGCGCAACGGCTCCTCCTCGGCCCCGGGCGACGATTCGTCCGCGGTCCCGGCGCCGTGCGCACCGAACCCGACGGGCTTCCCGTTCGTCGCGCGGATCGCGGCTTCCGGGAGGGGGGACCGTACGTAGGTGCCGTCGCCCACACGGCTCTCGATGTAGCCCTGCGACTTCAACTCACGAAACGCCTCGAGCACGGTCGTCCGCGAAACCTCGAGATCGTCCGCCAGCGTGCGGGACGCGGGTAGTCGGGTGCCGGGAACGACGCGGCCCGAACGAATCAGCCGCACGAGACCGTCGAAGAGCTGCTCGTACAGGGGCGCTTCCAGCCCCGGATCCAGCTCGACGAGGGGGATCAGTCCATCCGGAGTTCTTGGCATCGTCTGCGGATACCCGGAAGGGACGAGATTGTTGGCGTTGCGATCGCGGAGCACGATCGCTGCGGGGCGGGGGCGAAAATTCGGTATATTGTCTCCCGGAGGGTAGAGCATCGACACGAACCAGATCGAGGAGCCACCATGCCAGGATCGAACCGGCTCGAGAACGGGGACCTCTTCCCGGAGCTCACCGCGTCCTCGGCGGGCGGCGGCGAGATGACCCTTCCCGACGACGTCGAGGGGGCCTGGTCGTCGATCGTGTTCTACCGGGGCCACTGGTGACCACACTGCCACCGGCAGTTGGCCGGTCTGGAAGAACATGCCGGTAAGTACGAGGAAGCCGGCGTGCGCATCGTGGCGCTCTCCGCCGACGGGGAGGAGGGAGCCCGGAAGATGGTATCGGACGAAGGGTTGAGTTTTCCGGTGCTCTACGGTCTGGACGTGGAGGACGCGAAGGACCGATTCGGCCTCTACATCCAGAAGGGTGAGAAGACCCACCTGCAGCCCGCCCAGTTCGTGCTCGACCCGAACGGAGTCATCCGGCTCGCCTGCTACTCGAGCGGGGCCGTCGGTCGGCTCTCCGCGACGGAGATGCTCGGCGTGGTGGAGAAGGCCCAGGGCTGACGCTGCCCGGTCGCCGGAAGGTTTGCCGGGTCGGTGCGCCGAAGAATCAGTACGAGCGTAACCAGCAGGAGCACCACCGAGACCGGAATCAACACCTGGAAGACGGAGACGAGCAAGGACGAGACCTGCAGCCCGAGGACGAGAACGATCGCCGGAGCGCAGCACGCGCCGCCGGCGAGCAGCGCCGGCAGGCTCGCGAGGATTCCCGTGGAGCGGTTGAACCGGCAGGCCCGGGGCTGCCGAAACGCGAGCCAGGTGACGGCCAGGTTCAACCCCGCGAGCCCCGCCACGACTGTGCCGACGAGGAGGTTCAACGGGGAGAGCAGGACCGTCACCCCCGGCATGGTGAGCCGCCCCACGGGCTCGAAGGTGAAGGCGCCGGAGCGCTCGAACATGCGGGCCGGATCCGTCGTGAGAAGCTCGAATCCGCGGCCCCCGAGAGACACGTCCCCCAGCGCGACCAGGAAGAGCACGAGGTAGACCGCGGCGATCCCGATCGACAGACGACGGTAGAACGGGATCGAGAGAATCGTCCGCAGCTTGCCCGCCAGCGCGCGGATCATACCCACTTGCTCTTTCCCCACTTGCTCTCTCCCGGCCTCACGGCGACTCGCTGTCCGGATAGAAGGCGTGCCAGGCGAAGAAAAACGCCTCGATCGGAATCACCGATTTCAGCGGCAGCTCCTCGGCG
Organism: uncultured Gemmatimonadota bacterium; assembly: GCA_964578925.1. Classification (GTDB taxonomy): domain Bacteria; phylum Gemmatimonadota; class Gemmatimonadetes; order Palauibacterales; family Palauibacteraceae; genus JARFPW01. The sequence continues at coordinate 3,371 of CAZOEX010000164.1, forward strand.
GCGTGGGTCTCGCCGCTGATCTCGTAGCGCCCGTCGTCGACCTCGTCAATCTCGGGCGGCCGTCCGTCCGTGGCGTAGATACGGCCCGTGTGCAAAACGGGATCGTAGACGGCCACGAAGTTCTCGGTCGTCTGCACCCGGTCGCGGGCGAGCTCCTCGAGAACGAAATGGACGCTTCGCTCGGCCGTCCTGGCGCCGACCACCATCTGCTTCGCGTGGTGGCGGTCGGAGTCGTGCATCAGCGGGAAGATCGTCCCGTCGCGGCCGTAGTACCCGCTCACCGGATCGTAGCTGCCGTACGGATCCCGCCCGTAGTTCCGCAGGTAGCCGGTATTCTCGCTCAGGACGCGCGTATTCGGATGCGCCGCCCGCCAGCGGCCCCACGTCGTCCACGTGACGTCGACCTCGTCCAGCGTGCGGCCGCGATACTCGCCGGTGATGCCCGTCGCCGCGATCTGCGCAAAGTAGCTCTCACTGTCGCGGTCGTACATCACCCCGGCTCCAGGTCGGCCTCTTCGGCACTCGAGAACTGCGGATCGTCGATCGCCGGGATTCCGTCGGGCGGCGGCCCGCCGGACATCATGAAGTCGGCGTACGCCTCGATCTCGTCCGCCAGCGCGTAGGGAGTGTCGGCCAACGGCAGATCGCCCTCGCTTCGGTCGGCCGGCGATCCCACGTACGGGCTCGGCCGGGATACGATCAGCGCGATCGCCAGCACGGGCACGGCGATCAACAGGTTCTTCGATGCGCTCATGATTCCTCCTCCGAATTGCGGCGTCGGGGAGTAAACCGGTCGAGTGGGCCGGGCGGTTCCGAAGCGGACATAGGTATTCCGGGGAGTGGAGCGTAAGTTTTTTGGACGCCGTCCGTCTCGGAGAAGCTCGGAACCTTCATGCTCGAAGTGGCGCGCCGCCGTCGGTGGTCGGCACGCCGGAAAGGAGAGTACATGTCCGTCTACGCTATCGTCAGCTACGACATCATCGATCCTGCCAGCTACGAGAGCTACGTGCCGGGTGTGCTCCCGCTGCTGGAGAAGCACGGCGGCGAGGTGGTCGTCGCCGACTTCGAGGCGCGAACCCTCGAGGGCCCGGAGCGGAGTGTCGAGGTCGTTCTCCGGTTCCCCTCCGAGGATGCGGCGATGGCGTGGTACGAGGATCCGGAGTACGCGCCACTGAAGGAGCTCCGTTTCGATACCTGCGATGAGAACCGCCTCGTCCTGGCGCAGGAGTTCGTCCCACCGGAGGGCTGAACCGCGGAGCCGCCGCCTGCCTGGAGCCCCCCTGGGGGTGGCGTCACATCGTCTCGCGCAGCACGCTCAGGAGGCGTTCCACGTCCGCCTCGTCGTTGTAGACGTGAGGTGAAATGCGGATCGCGTCGCCGCGGACGCTCACGTAGATACGCTCCGCCTCGAGACGGCGGGTCAGCTCGGGCGGGACGCCGCCCGGCAGGCGAACGCCGACCATGTGGCCGACGCGCTGGCCTTCCTCTAGCGCCTTGCAACCCATCGCCCGGACCTCGTCGGCGATTCGGCGGGTGAGCGGTGCGATCGTAGCGCGCACGCGATCGACCCCCCAGTCGAGTAGCTGGTTCAGCCCGGCGAGCGCCATCGGGCCCAGGATGAACTGCGGATAGCCACCCATGTCGAAGCGACGAGCGCCCTCGGCGTATTCGTCTGTGTAGTCGACGAGCCCGGTGAAGTCCGCCGCGTCGGCGCGTGCAAGCCAGGAGGCCTCGATCGGACGGCCGGTCTCCCTCCAGCGCGGGCCGACGTATAGATAAGCGAGCTCGTACGGACCCAGCTGCCATTTGTAGGTGACGGAGGTCAGGAAGTCGGGCTGCACCTCGCCGACGTCGAGCGGATGCGCGCCGAGCGACTGGCTCGCGTCGACGACGAGGGCGGCCCCGACCTCGCGAGCCCGCTCGCCGACCCGCACGAGGTCGACGAACGCTCCGTCCGACCAGTGGCAATTCGGCACGGCGACGACGGCCGTGTCCTCGTCGATCACCTCGAGCACGGCGTCGGTCCATCCCTCGCCGGCTGGCCGGCGGGCCGTTCGAAGCTCGGCGTCCCGGTCGTCGGCCAGCATCCGCCAGGCGTAGTAGTTCGACGGAAACTGCTCGGCCAGCACGACGATGGTCTGCCCCGCGTCGACGGGAACGTTCGCCGCGGCCGTCGCGATCGCGTAGCTGACCGACGGGACGAGGGCGACGTCGTCCGCGACGGCCCCCATGAGCCGGGCGGCCGCCGACCGCAGCGCCTCGGGATCGGTGAACCAGCCCTCCGGGACCGACCGCTCCCACGGACGCGCCTTGCGCGGCACGGCGGCGAG
>CAZOEX010000165.1:0-5699 GCA_964578925.1 uncultured Gemmatimonadota bacterium
AGCACGCTCGCCCCTGGCCGTGACGCTCAGGCCTTGATCGGCCGCACGTCGATCGGTACCGGCCTGGCCACCGAGTTGAACGAGGGAGAGCGTATCTCGGCCAAACGCGCGAGTTCCCGAATCTTCTCCTCGGGGGCGTCGGCCGTGACCTTCATCGTCATGCGGATCCGCTCGTACTCGACCGTGGCGTCCTTCCCGAGGCCGAGCAGCCCGCGGATGTCGAGGTCGCCCTCCACCGACGTCTCGATCGCCTCCACCTTCACTCCCTGCGCCGCCGCGTAGTAGACGAACGTCGTCGTCAGGCACGCGACCGCTGCGTGCAGGATGTACTCGACCGGATTGGCGCCGAGGTTGCGACCCAGCAGGACCGGTGGCTCGTCCGCGTCGAACACGAACGGCTGCTCTCGTGATTCGTCCTCCTGGCCCGCTCCGTAGAACTCCTTGATCGTGGAGCGGTTGTGGCCGCCGTCCTGCCAGCGGTTCGTGGCGCGGAACTCGAACCGCGCGAGTTCGGGCTGCTTCTCGATGGCCTCCATCGTCTCCTGCAGCGCCGTCACATCGACGCCGTTCAACCGAAGGGTAGTCGTCGGGCTCGTCATGATCGTCCTCCTCATCTGTCGTGTGAAGTCTCGGGCGAGCGCATCGTGCCCGCCGCTTTCACGACAGCACCAGGGCAGCGGACGTGCCAGAATCGGCAATCTGGGTAACTCCTTGTGACAGAAGGAAGTCGAGCCACGTCGACCTCCTCTGCACACTCACGAGATTTCGGAAGTCGCGAGATTTCGTGACGCGTTTTCGCGAAATGTCGCGGTGCGGGGGCGTCAGTCGGGACGCTCGATGCCGAGGGCCTTCATGCGGCTGGAGAGCGTCGAGGGGGGCATCCCGAGGCGCCGGGCGGCCCCATCGTCCCCGGCGACCTTCCAGCCCGACGATTCGAGCGCCCGAACGAGGTTCGATCGTTCGAACTCGCGCATCTCCGCCGTCGTGAGGATCGGCGCCTCCGGGGCCGGCGCGGATGCGGCATCGACCGGCTGGGCCACGGCCGGGGCCGTGTCCAGCTCGTGGCCGATGTCGCGCGAGGTGATGAGGGCGCGCTCGACCACGTTCTGCAGCTCGCGAACGTTGCCGGGCCAGTCGTACGCCATGAGCCGCCGTGCGGCTTGCGGACCGATCTCGGGGGGTTCGCGTCCGAGGTCCGCGGCGAGGCGCTCCGCGATCCGGCGGGCGATGAGCACGACGTCCTCGCCGCGCTCCCGCAACGGCGGAACCTCGATCACGAAGACCGCCAGCCGATAGTAGAGATCGCTCCGAAACCTCCCCTCTTCGACCTCGCGTTCCAGATCGCGATTCGTCGCCGCGATCACCCGGATGTCCGTAGTCCTCGTGCGATCCGATCCGACGCGCTCGAACTCGCCCTCCTGGAGCACCCGCAGGAGCTTCGGCTGCAGGGAGAGCGGGAGTTCCCCGATTTCATCCAGGAAGATCGTCCCGCCGTCGGCGATGGCGAACCGCCCGTCGCGGGTCCGGGTCGCCCCCGTGAACGCCCCCTTCTCGTGGCCGAACAGCTCGCTCTCGATGAGGTTCTCGGGGATCGCCGCGCAGTTCACCTTCACGAGCGGCCGTCCGGCGCGCGGGCTGCCGGCGTGGATCGCGCGAGCGATCAGCTCCTTGCCGGTCCCGGTATCTCCCTGCACGAGCACGGTCGTGTCGGTATCCGCTACCTGCCGGACGTCGCGCAACACCCGCAGCATGGGCCGGCTGCAGCCGACGATCTCGTCGGAGCCCTGGACCTGCGCGAGTTCCTCCCGAAGATACTCCGCCCGGTCCTCCAGCGACCGGATCGCGCGCTCCGCTTCGAGTCGATCGGCGACGCTCCGCAGAATCAGCGTGTAGTAGGTCCCGCCGGCGGTGGTGAAGCGGGAAATCGACGCCTCGGCGGGAAACATGCCGTCGGAGCCCCGGCCCTCGAGACCGCCCGAAACCCAGGTGAACTGCCTGCCCGGGGGTCGGCCGGCCAGCTCGTCCGCCAGGGTGCGCAGCCGCTCGAGGCTCTCCTCGGACACCATCCGCGCCAGGGGGCCATCCTCGATCGAGGAGAGCGGCCAACCGAAGATCCGCTCCGCGGCCGGATTGGCCCGCACGACGTGAAACTCCTCGTCGAGCTCGAGGATAGCGTCCATCGCGCTGTCCAGGAGCCGCGTGAGCTTCTCCTCGCGCTCGGCGACGGCCGCCTCGGCCCGCAGCCGGCGCATCTCGGCGGCGGCGCGTTCGGCGAAGACCTCGAACAGGGCGACGTCGGACGGCTCGTCCGGAAACGGCTCGCTGTCGATGATCGCCACGTGGCCGACGATCCTCCCCTCCCCGTCGGTGAACGGATACCCCAGGTAGGCCACCGCCTCGAGAGCTTCCAGGTCGGGGTCGGCCGGATACAGATCCACGACTCGATCGGGAACGTGGACGAACTCTCCCGCGACGACGGTCTCGCACGGGGTGCCGGCCACGTCGTACTCGTACGTGGGCTGCAGGGCCCCGTCGTACCAGAAAGCGACGGACCGCAACCGCCCCTGGTCCTCGAGATACTCGGTCACCCAGGCGCCGCGCACCCCGAGAGTCTCGGAAAGGTTGGCCACGAGGGCCTCGAAGAACTCTTCTCCCGTCTCGCTGGCCGTGACCTGAAGGAGCCGGACCAGCGGGTCGGGTTCATCGATGCGACTCGCAGTGGATGACACGGTCGTCCAGCTCCTCCTCGGGTTCGTCGTCGGGTCGATGACCGCGCGTCGAACGCGGGCCACGTCTTCCACCCTAGCTCGTTCGGCGCATCGTCGCTGGCTACCGGGGCGTTCGATGAGCTTCCCGACCTTGCAGATCGAGGCTGCGGAGCGCCGTCCGGAAGTCCGGGTGATCGTGAAGCGATTCGAACGCTGGCAGCCAGAGAAGGGCGGGAGAGCGACCCTTGTAACGTGACACGGCGAGCAGGATCGCCGCAGCATCGTCTCGATGGGCCGCCCGAACATTGGCTGCTGCACGCAACACGGGGAACCTCTGCCATCCGGCGTGTTCATCAGTGCGCGCCTCGAATCCCGTGCGAAGCCACTCACGCAGCTCTCTGTCCGAGTTGACGGGAGCCTCGATCAGCCTTCCCAGGGCCTCCCATCGATCGGTCCGAAGATAGGCCAGCGCCATATGCGCCCTGCCGATGGACAGGTCGGCGCTACCATCCGGGCCAAAGAACGGTGTCGCAAACTCGACAGCCTCCTCCGCACGGTCATCCAGGAGCAGCAGAATGACGTTCCAGAGGAGGCGGATGGGAGCAGGATCGAGTGCTACGGCCCGTTCCGCGAATCGTCGGCCCTCGTTGATTCGACCCATGTCGGCCAGCATCTCGGCGTACTGCTGATACGCCTCGGGATTCTCGGGGTCGGCCGCGAGAGCTGATTGGTAGGTCTGTTCGGCCCGATCCCATGCCCGTCGGTTCCTGTGCACGCTCCCCAGTGCGACGAGCGCCGACGCGTCGTCCGGATCGAGAACAATTGCACGCCGTGCGGCCTCTTCGGCCAACTGCCAGTAGCCCTCGATGATCGCGTTGCGTCCGTCCAGATCGGTGGGAACCGCATCCCAAGCATCCGGATACCACGACAGCAGCTCCCGAACTTCCGCCAAACCGGCCCACGCCGGGGCCCAGGCCGAGTCTCGAGCGATCGCCGCTTCGAACAGCTCCTCGGCGTCGCGCAGCGCTGCTCCCCGCTCTCGCATGCGCGCTCGAGCCGACAGATACGAATCGTACGCATCCAGGTCTCCCGTTGGCGATGTGAGCCCTTCGCTCCCGGAGAGTCCAAGCGGTACACGCAGTTCGCGCGCGATGGCCTCCGCGATCTCCCGTTGAATCTCGAAGATGTTCTCGAGCCGGCGATCGTAGCTTTCAGACCAACGATGCGAACCATCCTCGGCATCGATGAGCTGAGCCGTGATACGGAGCTGATCGCCGGCCTTGCGGACGCTGCCCTCCATCAAGTATTCGGCACCGAGTTCATGGCCGATCTCTCGCAGGTCCCTTTCCTGTCCCTTGTATGCGAAGGCGGACGTACGCCCCAGTACCCTCAGGTCGCGGATTCTCGCCAGCGTGTTGATGATCTCCTCGGTGATCCCGTCACTGAAGTATTCCTGGTCGCCCGTCGGGCTCATGTCGGCGAACGGGAGCACCGCGATCGACGGACGATTCTCATGCTCGGCGTCGGCGCGGGCCGACGGCGCCTCGGCCACGTCGGACTCCGCGGGCACGTCCGGTCCGCGCGCGGTCTGCCAACCGGCCCACCAACCGCCGAGCAGCAGGAGAACTCCGAAGAGCGCGAGCAGGCCGGCCGGCCAGCGGCGGGACGCCGGCTGGGCGACGATGGCCTCGATCTCCTCCGGAGCCGCGCGTTCGGTGCGCTTCCAGCCTTGGGGAGTCTGCTCGAACGCCCAGGCGAGCACGATCGCGACGGGAAACCCGACCAGGAGAAACAGCGCTACCAGTCGATAGGTCCATTCCGGCAGTAGAAGTGCCGGGATCGTCAGATCGACGACCTGCAACACGATGAAGCCGACGATCCCGTAGACCGCCATCACCCGAAACACCCGACGACGTTTCAGTTCGGCGAAGAACCGCTGATAGGACTTCATTGAGCCCGACATGTCACGAAACATCGCGCGTAGTCGGGATCGTGAAAAGTCGGCGCTACGTTGTAGCGTTCCGGGCTACGTTGTCCGCACGTAGCATCCGTGCCTGAGCAGACAGCCGGCGGCGCGCGGGCGACGACGAGCGAGGCCGCACGCGCCGCCGTGTCATCCTTTCGCACGCCAGTGCGCATCCCATAGTAGTAGGACTTACCGTAGATACGAGAATGAAGAATCATGGAGATGCGCTTCGACCAACCGAGAGCCGGTTGCTACGCGACGATAGATTGCTGCATGAGATTGCTGCATGCGACGACAGATGGAGGCAACGATGCTGACTCACCGATTTTCCCGGGCTGCGTCCGCGATACTCGCGCTGTCCCTGTTCGCACCCCCGCCGGGCCTGGCCCAGGAGGGCGCGGAGGAGATGGCGCGCGAGGAGGTCCCTCTCTACGACGACCTGGGTGACCATCACTACGACATCACGACGGACGTCCCCGACGCGCAGCGGTACTTCGACCAGGGCCTGCGACTCTACTACGCGTTCAACCACCAGGAAGCGATCAGGGCGTTCCGCGAGGCGCAGCGGCTGGACCCGGATTGCGCCATGTGCTACTGGGGCGAGGCGCTGGCCTGGGGACCCAACATAAACCTGCCCATGGACTCGGCCGCTGCCGTGGCGGCGTACGCGGCGGTCCAGAAGGCCGTCGAGTTGAAGGACGAGGCGAGCGAGAAGGAGCGCGCCTTCATCGAGGCGCTCGCCCCGCGCTACGCGGAGAATCCGCCCGCCGACCGGGCGGCGCGGGATTCCGCGTACCGACGCGAGATGAAGGCCGTGGCCGAAGCCTATCCGGACGACCTCGAGGCCGCCGTCCTCTACGCGGAGTCCGAGATGGACCTGCGGCCGTGGGACTACTGGCAGCCGGACGCGACCCCGCATCCAGGCATCGACGACGCGCTCGGCACGCTCACGTCCGTAGTCGAGCGGAACCCCGAGCACCCGGGCGCCTGCCACTTCTACATCCACGCGGTCGAGAAGGTGTATC
>CAZOEX010000166.1:0-5608 GCA_964578925.1 uncultured Gemmatimonadota bacterium
ACACGAACGACCAGGTGATCCTCGACGGCCCGCACAAGGATCTGCACCGGGCCCGGGCCGCGGCGATGTCGATCATTCCGACGACGACGGGCGCCGCGAAGGCGACCGCGCTGGTGGTGCCCGAGGTGGAGGGGAAGCTGGACGGGATGGCGATGCGGGTGCCGACCCCCGACGTATCGATCGTCGACCTGGTGGCGGAGCTGGGCCGCGACACGACGGAGGACGAGGTGAACGACACGTTCCGCGCCGCAGCGGCCGGATCGCTGGCGGGCATCCTCGCCGTCGAGGACGGGCCGCTCGTCTCCGTCGACTACGTCGGCAACCCCTACAGCTCGACCGTGGACGCCGGGCTCACATCGGTCATGAACGGCTCCATGGTGAAGGTGATCGCGTGGTACGACAACGAGTGGGGCTACTCGTCGCGCTGCGTCGACCTCGCGAACCTCGTCGGCTCGAAGCTCTGACGTCGATGCCCGTCCGGGATCACCCATGACGAAGGCCACGCTTCGCGGACTCGATCTCGACGAGCTCGACGGCCGCCGCGTGCTCGTGCGGGTGGACTACAACGTGCCGCTGGAGGACGGGCGGGTCGGCGATGCGGCGCGCATAGACGCCACCCTGCCGACGCTCCGTCACCTCCTCGAGGCTGGAGCGCGATCCGTGCTGATGTCCCATCTGGGTCGACCGGGCGGGGAGGTCGTACCGGAGATGTCGCTCCGGCCCGTGGCCACCGAACTCGAAAGGCGGATCGGCGTGCCGGTCCACTTCTGCTCCGACATCACCTCCGACGGGGCCCTGGAGGCATCGAGGAACCTGCCCACCGGCGAACTCCTGCTCCTCGAGAACACGCGGTTTCATCCCGGAGAGCGGGTCAACGATGCGGAGTTCGCAGCGGCGCTGGCGCGGCTCGGCGATCTCTACGTCAACGATGCGTTCGGGAGTACGCACCGCGCGCACGCCTCGGTCGTAGGCGTCACGGCGCACCTGCGGCCGGCCGTGGCCGGGCTCCTCGTGGAAGACGAGTTGGCCGCACTCTCGCGCCTGCGAGAATCCACCGAACGGCCGTTCGTCGTCGCCTTCGGCGGCGCGAAGATCGGCGACAAGCTCCCCCTGGTAGAGCTCTTCGTCGACCGGGCAGATACGCTGCTGATCGGCGGCGCGCTCGCGAACACGTTCCTGGCCGCCGCGGGCTACCAGGCGGGGAAGTCGCTCGTCGAGGAGGACGCCGTGACGGTCGCGCGCGAAGTGCTCGACAGGCCTGACATCGAGCTGCGGCTGCCGGTCGATCTCGTGGTCGGCCCGGCGGAGGGTGGCGAGGGAGAGTCCCGCGTCGTCGCGGCCGACCAGATCCCCCCGGAGCTGGCGGCCTACGACATCGGGCCGAAGACCCGCGACGAGTTCGCGGGGGTCATCGAGTCCGCCTCGACCTTTTTCTGGAACGGGCCGATGGGCTGGTTCGAAAACCCGGCGTATGAAGACGGGACGCGCGCCGTCGCGGCCGCTGCCGCCCGGGCCGCCGAAAGCGGCGCCTTTTGCGTCGTCGGCGGAGGCGACTCCGCCCGCGCGGTCCGCGAGGCCGGTTTTCAGGGACGGGTCTCCCACGTCTCGACGGGCGGCGGCGCGTCACTCGAGTATCTCGCTCACGGTACACTTCCCGGACTCGAAGCCCTGGACGACGCATGACGAACGATCGACGCCCTCTCTTCGCCGCGAACTGGAAGATGCACAAGGGACCGAAGGCCACGCGCGATTTCGTCCGGGCTTTCGTGAAGCTCTATGCGCCGCACGAGGACCGTCGTGTCGTCTTCTTCCCGCCGTCGATCAGCGTCGAGGCGTTCGGAGCGGCCGCCATGGGGGCGGGGCGCTCCGACCTCGCGTACGGGGTCCAGGACGTCCACGCCGAAGTCGAGGGGGCACACACGGGCGCCGTCTCCGCGGCAATGGCGCTGGAGGCCGGCGCAAGCTGGTCCCTCGCCGGGCATTCCGAGCGGCGGCGGGAGTTCGGTGACGACGACGCGCTGGTGGCTGCGAAGACGCGGCGGATCGTCGGGACGGGCCTGCGGGCCGTCGTCTGCGTGGGCGAAACGCTGGAAGAGCGGGAGGCCGGTGACCTGGAGGCGGTCCTCGAGCGGCAGGTCGGAACCGTGCTGCAGGGCGTCGCGTCCGAGCACCACGGCGGCCTGACCTGGGCGTACGAGCCGGTCTGGGCCATCGGAACGGGCCGCACGGCTTCTCCCGACGACGCGGCCGCTGCGCACGCCATCGTGCGAGAGGCGCTGGCGACCACCGCGGGGGGCGAGGTGGGAGCGTCGGCCGTCATCCTCTACGGCGGCAGCGTAAAACCGCACAACATCGAGAGCCTGATGGCGGCGCCGGGCATCGACGGCGTCCTCGTCGGCGGGGCCAGCCTCGACCCGGAGGACTTCGCCGCCATCTGTGGCAGTGATCTCTCCGAGACGCGCTGAAGCTCGTTGACGGTCCCCACGGCGCCACCTAGCTTAGCCGGCCTCGCGGAGGCCGGAAAGAAGGCGCTTCGCCGGCCCTTCCGCCGTTCGGAAGCTGAAGAAGACCAGAGAGTCAAATGTTTGCATTCTTGATCGTCGTGATCGCGCTCGTCGCGTTCTTCATCATCACCATCGTGCTGTTGCAGTCCGGGAAGGGCGGTGGTCTCGCCGCCGAGTTCGGTGGCGCGTCGTCCTCCACGGATTCGATCATGGGCGGACGGCAGGCAGCCAACATGCTGACGAAGGCCAGCTGGATCGGGGGCGGTGTCTTCATGGCGCTGGCCATGGTCCTGGCGATCCTCGCGTCGCAGGAGACGGCGCCTCAGAGTTCGATCCTCCGCCAGGAGTTCCAGACGCCGAGCGGCCAGCTCGAGTCGGTGCTGGAGAGCGAGGGCGGCGAGCCGGCTCCGGTACTCGACGAGGGCGGCGAGCCGGCGGACGGTGGCGGACAGGACGACGGGCCCCAGTCCGTGGAAGAGGGCGGGACGCCGGAGTAGTACGCAGTTCCGGCCGACGCCGGTCCGTCGGAGCGGGCTTCCTCAGACGGCCGGCGGAGCGGGGTCGGGCTCGAACGGCTCCTCTTCCGGAAGGTCGAAGAAGTCGAGCAGCCGGTCGGCCTCCTGCTCCTTTCGCAGCCACTCCTCGAACCCGGAGGGCCGTGTTCCGCGGAAGCCGCGCCGCCGGGTCGCCGCTTCGACCGCCAGGTGGTTCGCGTACTCGTTCTTCGCGTGGCCGGCGTGACCGCGTACCCAGCGCCACTGGACTTCGTGCTCGGCCGCCACGTGACAGAGCGCTTTCCAGAGGCGGAGATTCTCGATGCGTCCGCCCTTCCGCTTCCAGCCGCGCTTCGCCCAGCCGTGCACCCACTCCGTCATTCCCTTGACGAGATACTGGCTGTCCGTCGTGAAAACGACCCGGCAGGGGCGCTTCAGGGCCTCGAGTCCGACGATGCCCGAAGTGATCGCCATGCGGTTGTTGGTGGTGTCGCTCTCGAAGCGAGCGAAATCGCGCCGGTACCAGCCGCTACGTTCGTCGAAGCGCTCGATCATGCCCGCGGCGGCGCCCGGCCGGGCAGTGCCCTGGAACTGGTTGCCGAGGCACGACTCGTCGGCGAAGATGTAGACCGGTTGCTCGTCCACGGGCGCTCCGGTTGAAGGCGTCCAGACTCGTGCGAACCCTAACGAATGGTCGCCGTGCCGCTCACGCAAGGTCCCGCCGGAGTTCTTCTGCTGGAAGACGGCCGAGAGTTTTCGGGCCGGCTCGTCGGTTCGGGCCCGGCCACGGGCGAGGTCGTGTTCACGACGAACATGACCGGCTACCAGGAAGTGCTCACCGATCCTTCCTTCGCGGGCCAGATCGTCGTGATGACGGCGCCGATGATCGGCAACTACGGAGTGAACCCGGAGGACACGCAGTCCGACGAGCCGTGCGTGGCCGGCTTCGTGGTACGCGAGCTCCGGGCCAGCGAGCGATCCTGGCGTGCACGCGACTCCCTCGTCGACTACCTGGCGAAGCACGGGGTGACCGTGCTGACGGCCGTCGACACCCGTGCCGTCACGCGTCACATCCGGTCCCTCGGCGCGATGCGTGCGCTGATCGCACCGGCCGACATCGACCGTGACGAGGCCCGGGGGATCCTCCGGGCCGAGCCGGAGATGCTCGGCCGCGACCTGGCGTCGAAGGTAGGGACTTGGGAGCAGTACGTCGTCGAGCCGAAGGGCGCGGCGCAGGGCGACGTCGTCTGCCTCGACCTCGGCGTGAAGCGGCGCAGCCTCGATCTGATCGCCGCGGCGGGCTATCGGGTGCGGGTCCTGCCGGGAACCGCCGGCGCGGAAGAAGTGCTGAATCTCGAGCCCGACGGTCTCTTCGTCTCGAACGGGCCGGGCGACCCCGAGGCCGTGCCTCGAGTTCCCGAAACGGTGCGCACCGTCGCGGAACGTGGCACACCCGTCTTCGGGATTTGTCTGGGCTGTCAGCTCGCAGCACGCGCATTCGGGGGCCGGACGTACAAGCTGCCGTACGGCCACCGGGGCGGGAATCATCCGGTGCGAAACCTGGCGAGCGGCATGGTCGAGATCACGTCGCAGAACCACGGGTTCGCCGTGGCCGAAGACGCGGATGGCGCGGTGCGGGGAGCGCCGGACCTCGAGGTGACCCACCGGAACCTAAACGACGGCACGATCGAGGGCCTGCGGCATCGCCGCTTGCCCGTATTTGCCGTCCAGTACCACCCCGAGGCGGCCCCGGGACCGCACGACAGCCGATACCTGTTCGACCAGTTCATCGCTGCGATGACTGCAACTCACGCCGTGACAAGCGGTTGACAGATCTCGGTCCGCCAGCTTAGCTTCCGTCCGGTTTTCGGCGGCTCCGCCGGGCGGCGCCCGGCGCCGCGAGTCCCTTCGATAGGTCGACGGCTGTGAAGCGACGGACCGGCATCTTCGGAATCGTTCTCCTCCTCGTGCTCTTCGCCTCGGGAGCCTTCGTCGCTTTGCGTCTCATGCTCGGCGTGGGCGGGCCGTCCTTCGCCGTGGGCGGACGTGTCGCGATCCTTCCCGTGGCCGGACTCATCGAATCCGAGCGTCCCTTCGTTCGGCAGCTCGAGCGCTTGCGCGAGGACGGCTCCGTACGGGCCTTTCTCCTCGAGATCCGTTCCGCGGGCGGACGGGCCGCACCCTCGCAGGCGATGTACGAAGCCCTGCGCGACCTGAAAGAAGAGGACGACCGTCCCGTCGTCGCCTGGATCGGGGAGACGGGTACGTCGGGCGGTTACTACGTGGCGCTCGCCGCCGACTCGATCCTCGCGCTCCCGAGCTCCGTCACGGGTTCGATCGGCGTGGTCCTCGCGGTGCCCAACGCGGGTGGACTCATGCAACGATGGGGTCTCGAGATGGAGGTTCTCGAGAGTGGCGAGAACAAGGATATTGGCGGGTTCTGGCGAGGCCTGGAGGAGGAGGAGCGGCAGATTCTCCAGATGGTGATCGACGACACGCACGACCAGTTCGTCGACGCGGTCGTGGCGTCGCGGCCGCTCGATCGGGACTCGGTCGACGTACTGGCCGACGGTCGCGTGCTGTCGGGCGAGCGCGCGGCGCGGGCGGGTC
>CAZOEX010000167.1:0-5603 GCA_964578925.1 uncultured Gemmatimonadota bacterium
CTGCCCTCTCCCCCCGGCACCTGCGCCATCCGCGCTCTGCGGAGCTGTGCCTGGACCCGGGCACGGAGTTCCTCTCGACTGAAGGGCTTCGTCATGTAGTCGTCGGCGCCGCCACCGAGCAACTCGATCTTGTCCCGCTCCGCGTGACGGGCCGAGAGGACGATGATCGGTGCGGTACTCCACTCGCGGATCTGCTTGCACACCCATCGTCCCGATCGGTCGGGGAGGCCGAGATCGAGGATGACGATGTCGGGGCGCCGTGCCGCGGCCAGGTCCACTCCCTCCTGGCCGGTCGTCGCCTCGAGGACCTCGTCGAAGTCGTCTTCGAGCGTCCGGCGCACTGCGCGGAGGATCTGTGGTTCGTCGTCGACGACGAGGGCGATTTCAGGAGGCTTCATGGCCTCGAAGTTAGAGGCCCGTGAGCCGTCCTGCATCAGCGCGAGAGGCGGCCCTGACCTGCCTGCTCGGCTACATGAACTGCATGATGCACTCCTCGCCCTCGGGCTCATCCCACGGCGTCCCCTCGTCGGATCTCTCCAGCCGAGTCGTTCCCCATTCGGGGTGCTCGAGGACGAGCCCGGTCACCTGTCCGTCCGGATCGGTCTGGAATGTGAGATGGTAGGGCTCGTTGTCCCCGAAGGTGTTCGACTGCGTGAACTCGAGATCGGAGTCGGAGTGGAGCACCCACGGGGCGACGTCGCCCCAGGCCGGACCGCCCATCAGATATCCGCTGTCGCGGCAGGTCTCCGAGATGAAGTACGAACGATCTTCGGCCGGGTCATGGTATTGCCCCTTGAACCGATCCAGGTCGTCGCGCGCCGGCCCCTCGTGCATCGCCTCGAAACGACGCTCGTCGGGCGACATCTCGGCGTCTTCGCCACCTTCGTTCTCGGCCGCGGCGTCATCCGCCTCGCGGGCGTCCGCCCCCCGCTCGGGCATCTCGGGCATCTCGGGCAGTTCGCCGCCCGTCGCTTCCATGCCGGCCCGGGCGCCCGGATGTGCGGGGTCCATGCCCAGGGCCTGCTGATAGTAAACGGCCGCCATGGTCGGGTTCTCCTGGGCCGCATAGAGATCGCCCAGCGCCACGACGGCGTCGACGGACTCGGAGTCGACGAACGTCGCCATCTGCGTGGCCGTCACCGCGGCGTCCGGCTGTCCATCGGCCCGGTACTCCTGTCCCAGTGCGATCAGCCCGTCGACGTCCATCACGTAGTCCTCGCGCGCCGTTCCGAGCAGCATGCTCAGCTCGCCGATCGCGGCATCCGGGCCCTGCTTGTCGATTACCTCGCGGGTCTTTTCCGAGAACAGTGGCCCCTCGGCTTCGCCGCCGTCGTCCACCGACATCTCCTGGCGAGGCGTGGCGTCCTCCGCGTCTCCCTCCGCGTCCTGGCAGCCGAGCGTCCCAGGTAGGACGAGCAGGAATGTGAGAACGAACGGCGTGATCAAGCCGAGTGTGCGAACGGAGGGCGGCATCGTGTCTCCCTGGATTGCGGCGCGAAGTCGGGCGGCCTCTTCACGAGCACACGCGTAGATTCTTCGGGGAATCCGCCACTGTCGGTGACAGCAGCCGGACCCGTCATCCGGCACCGTGGCCTGTAACCCTTCCCGGCCTCAGCGTGTCAGAGGTACTGAACGCAGGAAAGGTCGGACGAGATCTCGATCCGGAGTTCCGTGGAAGATCGACAACTGGTGGATCGCGTGCTAGACGGCGATCGGGCGGCGCAGCGCGAGCTGTACGAAGCGCACGTCGATCGCGTCTACCGGCTGGCCTATCGCATGGTCGGCGAGGACGCCCTCGCCCGCGATTTGACGCAGGACACCTTCGTCCGGGTGTTCGAGAAGCTGGACGGGTTCCGGGGCGACGCCGCGTTCACGACCTGGCTGCATTCGGTGGCCACGTCGGTCGTGCTCAACGGGCTGCGGACGCGCAAGCGAATCCGCAGCCGGGAGACGGAAATGAAGGCGGCCCGGCACATCGGTGTGACGCCCCGCCGGGTGGAGCCGGACGTGAGGCGGCGACTCGTCGAAGCGGTGGACGGCCTCCCGGAGGCATATCGGACGGTCTTCGTGATGCACGACCTGGAAGGCTACACGCACCGGGAGATCGCCGCGGCGCTGGACGTGAAGACGGGAACCTCGAAAGCCCGGCTCTCACGGGCCCGGGCGAGGCTCAGAATCGAATTGCAGGACTTCGCGGAGGAGTGGGTGGCATGAACGACGAACAGCGGACACCGGACGAGCGGATCACCGCCGCCGCCCACGAACTGTACAACGCGCCGCCGGAGACTCCCCGCGAGGAGATCTGGGCGGCGATCGAGGCGCGACTCGATTCGAGCGAAGCGGGGAAGGCGTCGGTCCAAGTCGCGACCGTCCCGGACGGCGCCGCGGATCGCGTCCCGCCTCTGCGGTCGGGTCGCATTCCCGGCTCGCGCCACGGACCGAGGCGAAGAGTGGCCTGGTGGATCGGGATCGCCGCGGCGCTGGTCATCGGCCTCGGCATCGGTCGCCTGTCGATGCGCACGGGGCCTGCCGAGGTCCGGGTGGCTTCCGATCCGGTGGCGGAGACGGCCGCCGAGACGACGACGGCCGAGAACCCGGCGCCGAGCGGGCCCGAGACGGTTGCCGGATCTGCGGATCGAGCCGAGGCCGAGGCGACCGCGCAGATCCCCGAAGAGGAGCGGGCGGATGCGGCGGATCGGGTCGCCGCCGGCGACATCGCGACTCCGGCCCCGACGGCAGGCGGCCAGGAACCGGACGACGCGAGCGCAGGCAGACGGCGCGCCACGGGCCTGCAGTACGCAGCGACGACCCGCCGGCTTCTCGATCGGGGCGAATCGTTCCTCGCGACGGTCCAAGCGGATCTCGCGTCGGGAGCTCCCGATCCGGAGATGGAGACATGGGCCCGCTCGCTGCTCAGCCGAACGCGCGTGCTGATGAGCTCGCCGGGGGCCCGGGATCCGGAGACCCGGCGATTGCTCCAGGACCTCGAGTTGATGCTGGCCCAGATCGTCGTCACGACCGCGACGGGCGATCCGGGGGAGGCGCGAATCCTGGGCGAAGGACTCGAGGATGGGAACCTGCTCTACCGACTTCGGTCGGCAATGGAAGAAGACGACGGTCCGGGCGGCTTCCGGGCCCCACGCACTTCGTCGCTGTGAGCGGCGGAATAGACACGAGGAGGATGGGATGAGAGCGACGAAGAGGACATCGACTCTGCGGGCCGCCGGCGCGCTCGCCGGGGTGGCGTTGCTGACGCTGGCGGGTGGAGCCTTCACGGAGGCGGATGCGACGTCGCCGCCACTCGAGGCGCGTGCCGGCGCGGCCATGCAGCAGGAAGCGTCGGACGGCTACGAGCAGTACCAGGAGGCGCGACGCGCGCTGAACCGAGCGGAATACGGCCGGGCGGCGGAGCTGCTGGAGCAGTATCGCCGAAGCCAGTCGGACGGACGCTACGTACCCGAATCGCTCTACTGGCAGGCCTTCGCGTTGAGCCGGATGGAGAACACTTCCGGCATGCGCACGGCGCTCGATCTGCTGCGCCGACAGCTCGCACAACATCGTGCGGCTGCAGTCTCGGAGGAGAGCCGCGCCCTGATGGCCCGCATCCACGGCGAGCTCGCCCGACGCGGTGACGAGGAGTCGGCGCGCTGGGTCTATGAGAATTCGGCAGAGACCGTCCAGGACCAGGCCCGTGAACGGAGCGAGCGCGACAGAGACCGAGACCAGGAGCGGACGGGCCCCGACGAGACGAAGCTCGCCGCCCTGCAGGCCCTGATGAACATGGATTCGGAGAAGGCCGTGCCGATTCTCCGTCGGGTCGTGCAGGACCGGGACAACGAACCCGAGCTGAGGCGCCAGGCACTCTTCATTCTCTCGCAGCAGGAGGGTGGGGAGGTGGCCGACCTGATGCTGGACGCGGCCCGCAACGACCCCGATCCCGAGGTGCGGGAGCAGGCGCTCTTTTGGCTCGCGCAGTCGGGTTCGGAGCGGGCGCTGCCGATCCTGGAGTCGATCCTCCAGAACCCGGATGACGAGCGGCTTCATGAACAGGCGCTCTTCGCCGTGACGCAGCTCGACGATCCACGGGCCCGCGCGATTCTCCGCGACTTTGCTCGCTCCACGTCCGCCGATCCCGAGATGCGGAAGAACGCCATCTTCTGGCTCGGCCAGAGTGGAGGAGAGAGTGCCGACTTCCTGCGAGAGCTGTGGGACACGACCTCCGATACGGGTGTCCGCGAGGCGATCCTCTTTTCGATGTCGCAGGTCGACGACGGGGCCAGCGCCGAGTGGCTGATGGAGATCGCCCTGGACGAGTCCGAGAACGTCGAGGTTCGCAAGCAGGCCCTGTTCATGGCGAGCCAGCGGGACGACGTGGCGGTCGGCGACCTGGCCAGCATCTACGACCGAGCGCCCGATCGTGAGGTGAAGCAGCAGGCGTTGTTCGTGCTGAGCCAGAGCGACGAGCCGGCGGCGTTCGACAAGATGGTCGAGGTCGTCCGCAACGAGGACGACCCGGAGCTGCGGCAGAACGCGATCTTCTGGCTCGGCCAGTCGGGCGACCCGCGGGCCGAAGACGTGCTGATCGAGATCCTGGACGACTGAGCGCCGCCAGGTGCAGTCGCTGGATGATCTGACCGAAATCGTGATGACGATGTGAAGGCGAGGGGACGATGAACGAACGTGAAGAGACGCTGCGGCTGCGCCTGGTGCGCTTCTTCGTAACCGCCGCCCTGCTGATCGTGGGGCTGGTGCTGGCGTCGACGGCGGAAGCGGCGGTCCAGGACGCGCGGGGCGCGGTAGTGGAGATCGGAAACGCCGAGGCCCTGCGGAGCGCGGTACGGGCGAGTGACGGGGTGGCGCGATTCGAGGTCACGGCGCGGCCCGGAGTCTGGGGCAACGGACGGAGCTGGAACATCTCGCGGGACGACACGGGGGACTATCGAAACCGTTGCGAGGGCTGCACGAACGGTCCGATTCGCGTGACGGTGCGCGTCGAAGACGGCGAGGAGATCGAGGTCCGCAGCCAGGTGGGTGGCTCGTGGAGGGAATCCGGCCGCGACCTGGGCCGGCCGGCCGCGTCCGCCGCGACCGACTACCTGCTCGAACTCGCCGAGCGCGGCGGGCCCGAGCTGAACTCCGAATCGAGGGAAGACGCGCTGCAGGCGGCCGTATCGGCCGAAGGCGGAGTAGACTGGGAGCGCCTGCTGAACCTGGCGCGCGACCGATCGCAGGGAAGCGACGTCCGGGAGGCGGCCCTCTTCTGGACCGCGCACGAGGCCGGTGCTCGCGCGGCCGAGGGTATCGAGGAAATCGCCGTGGCGAGCGACGAGGAGACCGACGTGCAGGAAGCGGCCGTCTTCGCGCTCACCCAGCTTCCCGAGGAGCGGGGGACCGACGCCCTGCTGCGGCTCGCCCGCGAGAACCGGAATCCGGAGATCGTCCAGTCCGTCTACTTCTGGCTCGGCCAGCGGGACGACCCGCGGATCCTGGCGCTGTTCGAGGACGTTCTGCTGGACTGAGAGGCTGTTTCGCGCCGGATTAGCGGCGGCCACCCACGAGGTGATCGCGCGGAACCGCCAGTCCGGCTAGTCCGGCTCCTCCGG
>CAZOEX010000168.1:0-5588 GCA_964578925.1 uncultured Gemmatimonadota bacterium
CGTGAGCCACCCGACCCGTAGAATGAGCACCCAGTCGCCGACATCGCGCCGTCGACGAATCTGTCGCGACGTCGGCTGACCGTCACGCCTCATGTCGTGAACCGGTCTCTCGCGCTGCGAATCGGAGGTTCGAAGCGTAACGATTTCTCGAGTCGACGCATCAAATTATGTGGAGACACCCGTCGGATCTGCGTCCGGTCGAGGTCCTCGCTCGAGGCGACGCACTCGCATCGACCCCGCACGAACCGGAAAGACCACGAAGACCATGAATACCCGTCGCGACAAGCATCCGCGGTACGCAACCCGGCTCGCGTCGATCGCCCTCGCGGCGCTGGCCATCTGCCTCGTCTTCGGCTCGAAGCAGCCGAACCTCATGGCCCAGCAGGCCGATCTCCCGCTCGGTGGCGGCCTGGAGTTCGCCAACTACGCCCACGAGTGCGAGGAAGTCATCCCGCTGCCGGAGCCGACCGGCCACCACCAGGTCGGAACGGTCACGTACCACTGGGTCGACCGGTCCCGGCCGGAGGAGCTGTCGGCGGATACGCACGACGACCGCCAGGTGATCGCCACGCTGTTCTACCCGGCGCTGCGTGTGCCCGACGGACCGCCCGTCCCGTACATCCCGGAGCTCGACCTGCTGCGGGCAGGCTTCGCCACCGACCGCAGGGAGGTGCCGCGCGAGATCGCCGCAGACCTGGCGGTCCGGGACTGCGTGCTCACCCATTCCTTCGCGGATCGACCGGTAGCCAACCTGGAGCCGCGCTATCCTGTCGTCCTGATCTCACCGGGAGGCAACGTCTCGCGGCATTCTCACACGGCGATCGCCCAGGAGCTGGCGAGCCAGGGATGGATCGTCGCCGTGATGAGCCACGCGTACAGCGGATGGGACGTCTTCCCGGAGGGCGGCCACGTCATGTCCGCCGATCTGAGCGACGAGGAGCAGACGTCCATGCTGGCGGCCGACGCGCTCTTCACACTCGACCGGCTGACCGAACTGACGCGGCGCGATCCACACGGCCTTTTCACGGATCGTCTCGACACGGCCCACGTGGGGATCATCGGCCACTCGCGCGGCGGCTCGACGGTGGGACGTGCCTGCAGCTCGGACGACCGCTTCGACGCCTGCGTGGTCTTCGACAACATCGGGCCGGACCCGGAGACCGGGACGGGGCTACGCCAGCCGCAGCTTACGATCCGCCAGCCGTGGCCGGAGGAGCGTGCGGGTCGGCTGTCCGACTTCCTCGGGCACAACGGGACGGTCGCTTTCGATGCGGTGGTCCACGGGACGATCCACATGTCGTTTACCGACCTTCCGCTCATCGATCCCGAACGCTACGAATCTCGTATCGCGCCCGAACGGGCCCATGACATCGTGTCGGCGCTGACGCTCGCGTTCCTCGAAAGGTATGTGCTGGAGGAGCCGGGACGCGCCGGCCCCGAGCTGCATGGGTTTCCCGAGGTGACCCTACGCACTTTCGGGCCGGAAGCGCCGGAGTGCGAGGCCGGTGCCAGCGGAACGGACGGCGACGTGGCTTGCGATTTGGAAGCGACCCGTGAGGAGCAGACCGACCGCGCGGCGGCGACGCAGCATGGTGAAGCGGCGGACGATCTGCGGCGCCGGAATCCCGAGGATGTCGGCATCTCTCCGGACGCGCTAGAGGCCGCCCACGCCCTCGCCGACAGCCTGGGGACCGCGGCGTACATGCTCGTCATCGACGGCCGCGTGGTGGACAGCTTCAGCGATCCGGCACACGAGTACCGTCTGCACTCGGTGCGGAAGAGCCTGCTCGGTGCGCTCTACGGCGCGGCCGTGGCAGCGAGCGACGGCGAGCCGATCGCGCTCGATACCGCCACGACGATCGGGGCGCTCGGCATAAACGACTACGCCGGACTGACCCCGGACGAGCGCTCGGCCACGGTCGCCGATCTGCTGTCGAGCCGCTCCGGCGTGTACCTCCCGGCCACGCACGAGAACACCGGGTGGGACGACGTCCGGCCGGAGCGGGACTCGCACGGGCCGGGCGAGAACTGGTTCTACAGCAACTGGGACTTCAATGCCGCGGGCACTGCCTTCCAGCTTCTGGCAGGCGAGAGCGTCTTCCGCGCCTTCGAGCGTGAGATCGCCCGTCCGATCGGCATGGTCGACTTCGACGCGGCGGACGGTGCCTGGCGCTACGGCCCGCGCTCCTGGCATCCGGCCTACGTCTTCCGGATGAGCACGCGGGACCTCGCCCGCTTCGGGATTCTGATGGCGGACGACGGATGGTGGAACGGCCGACAGGTCATCCCCGCGTCATGGGTTCGAGCCGTCACGCGGCCGCGATCAGACGCCGTACGTCCGGACGGTACTCCGATGGCGGGCGTCGGATACGGCCTGATGTGGTGGACGCGCGACGAGACGGCGACGCGCGAAGTCTACGGCGCGGTCGGCGAGGACGTGTTCGTGGCCTCCGGCACCGGGCAGCAGATCCTCCTGGTGGCCCCCGACCGGAATCTCGTCTTCGTTCACCGGACGAACACGGATCTGCCCGACGAGGAGTACCGTAACGTGAGCACGACCGAGGCGGGGAGCATCCTGAAAGCGCTCCTGGATACGCGGTGATGCGTCCACCCGTTGAGCAGTGTCGAGAAGCCAATCGCCCCCGCCCGCTCCGCTACCGGTACGCGAACGTCGTGACGAACTCGACTTTTGACTGGATCGGGTCGCTGGCGTTCCACATCGTCCACACCTTGCGCTCGGGGTAGCCAGCCTCGTCCGCCTCGATCAACCCCGAACCGAAGGCCACGGGATTCCTTCCAACCTCGCCGCTCTCCATGCGGATGCTGTTGTGCCCGCTGTACGGATCCCACACGCTGAGCACATTGACGCCCGACAGGAGCGGCAGCGGGCGCAACGGGTTCACCGTGCCATCGTGCGCGAAGGTGTGAACCGTGTGGCTTAGATGTCGGCTCTCCACACGGACGACGTCGCCGTCCGCGTCGTAGCTGTACTCGACTTCCTGGTCGTCGCCCACTCTAATCACCGCGACCTGTCCCGAGGGCGTGTACTCGAAGCGATAGGTGGCGAGCCGCACGCCACCGTTCTCGTCGGACTCCTCGGCCTCGGCCTGGACGACCCGTCCCCGGTCATCGTGCAGGTAGGTCACGTGCCGGGCGAGCCGCCACACACCGTCCGGGAGGCGGATGGACAGCTCGGCCCTGGCGAGCCGGGCGCCGTCGTACGCGTACGTCTCGGCGATCGTCGTGCGCCGCGTGCCGTCGGGCAGCGTGCCCCAGAACTCGTACCGGACTAGGCGGTCGAGTTCGTCGTAGAAGAGATCGCCGCCCTGTTTCAATTCAGGCAGTGCCGTCACCCATTCGATGAAGCCGGCGAGCTGGCGGTCGGACGAGGGACTCCCCGGACCGGCGGGTTCGGAGACGCAGGCGGCAAGCGACGTGAGCGATATGACTGCGGATGCCACGAGGACGCGGCGCCGGGCCGAGACCTCGTACAGGCCCGGGTACTTCCGTTTGTTGTTCATCGGGATAATCTGCATCGGAAATTCTGCCGCGCATCCCGGATCACAACGCTCCGGTCCGCTTCGCGTCAAGCCACGTCTCGGAGACGCCCTGGGGCAATCGATACTCGTGTAGTTTGCCCCCGGTGGTTCGACTACTCTTGCCCCGTGCTCAGCCGACGCACGTCATCTGCTCTTCGTAGCGTCCGAAGGACGTCGAGCCGAGGCTGGTAAAATGATGATGCCTGCTCACCGCGGCACGGAGAAGCTGCCCGAGAAGTTCACCACCGCGTCCTGGCCGGACTCACCCGGCGGGAACACATTTCCGTCCGCCGTGAAGTCGAACGTGCCCTCGTACCCCAGCGCATGGGCACGCTGGATCACGACCTCACCGGAGGTCTGGAAACCGAGAAGCCTGATCGACTCGGGCCCGGGATCCAGCTCCGCGAAGGCGGCGAACTCGTCCTGCTCGAGTTCCGAGAGATCGGCCTCCGTGAAGATCTTTCTCACGGTGTAGCTGCCCTCGGACGGTTCCTCGCCGCGATAGACGAGGCTTATCCCGCCGTTCTCGTTGTTCGACCCGCCCTGCAGGTGAAGCTGCCACAGGATCCCCGCGTCGAACACCTCTCCGACCTCGATTTCCAGGCTGTCTCCGGTGACCGAGAGCTGGATGTCGCCCGTGAGTTCGTAGTCGAAAGACGCCACCGGCGGCTCTCCGTCGCCCGGTCCCGTCCCGTCGTTCTCTCCGCAGGCGAACGGTCCGATCAACGCGACGAGAGCGATCGCCCGTAGCCTCGAATTCAACTGCACGTGGCAACTCCCCTCTCGATTCGTTCGTCGTCCGTCTCCAGCCCCTCGGTCCTGCATCGACAGGCGGTGCACGGTGCGTTCGTCCTCCTGCATGAGTAGGCCCGCGAACGCCTCTCCGCCGGCGATTTCGAGTCGATCGATTCGGGCCACCTTGAGGTTCTCCAGGTCACGGAGATGGTGCCGCCACAGTAATGTGTATGCCGAGTGCCGGCCTGTGCTCCCCCGTGCGCTCCGCCTCGCAACGCACGAGTCCGGTTGAGCCCGAAGCCCCTCCCGGCGGGGTTAACCTCACGCCACTCTCCTTCCTGACATGGCCGGTAGAGCATCAGTGCACGGCCGTCGGAACACGAGATTGAGAGATGGAGGGAGAGTCACATGAAGTCCGCATCCGTCATTCTCAGTGCCGGAGCCTTCGTCGCGACGGTGCTGGTTTCCGTCACTGCGCCCGACGGCGCCAGGGCTCAAGCCTCCGGCGATTCCAGGGCGGCCCCGACGTCCGCGAGTTCCGCCGGCCTCGCCGTGGATCGCTACGTGATCGACCCGGCGCACACGTCCGTTACATTCGCGGTGCGCCATCTCGGCCTGAGCAAGGTGCGGGGCTCCTTTTCCGGCGTGTCCGGCGCCGTACTCTGGAGCCGCGAGCGGCCGGAGCTCTCTTCGGCAACGGTCGTGATCGACGTGGCGAGCCTCGATACGGGGAACGAGCGGCGCGACGAGGACCTGCGCGACAACTTCTTCGAGACGGAGCGCTTTCCCCGCATCGTCTTCGAGAGCACGGGCTTCGAAGAGACGGAAGACCGCTACCGGCTGCGGGGCAAGCTCACGATTCGCGACTCCACCCACGACGTGAGCTTCCCGGTGGAGCTGCTAGGCACCCTGACCGACTCGATCTCGGGAGAGCGGCGCGTCGGGTTCGAGGGCGGGCTCGAGATCGATCGGACCGACTACGGCGTCGAGGCCGAGGACCACCCGGCCGAGATGCGACTCGTGATCGGCCACGACATCGAGATCGGGCTGCAGGTGGAGGCCCGCATCCCCGGCTACCGCGCGGCGGGCTTCAGTTCGGAGAACGGGAGGTCGGTCGGCGCCGAGTTGGCCGAAGTGCTGGACGGAGCGGGCGTAGACGCCGCCCGGGAGCGGTATGCCGAGATCGCCGCCGCGCCGGAGGGTTTCGACACGTCGGCGCGCGAGCTGGCCCTGCTCGGCTTCAAGCGGCTCGAGGCGAATGACTCCGACGGCGCCGTGCTCGCCTTCGAGCTGTATCGGGAAGCGCAGCCGTCC
>CAZOEX010000169.1:0-4278 GCA_964578925.1 uncultured Gemmatimonadota bacterium
CGCCGCCGGACGCCGGCAGGAGGCCGTTTTCTATGTATGCGCGAAACAGCTGGAACAGGTGACCCGAAGGAGGGTCCCCGTCGGGGATCTCGATCTCGCTCTCCGCGAGCATCGAATCGCATTCGCAAGCCATGAAGATCGTCACGAGACCGTGCACGACGGACCATAGATAGAGGACCACGGTGTCGGGATCGTCGCTGCGGATCGTCCCCGCGTCCATCGCATCCACGACGCACTTCCGGAGCACGCCGTAGCCCCCCTGCCCCGGCACGTCCTCCAGCTCGCGTGGGCACCCGGCCTGGATCCCGAACGTGATCTTGAAGTACTGCTGGTTCTCGGTCGCGAAGCGGATGTACGCTTCGCCGATCGCCGCGAGGCGGTCGATCGACCCCTCGGGGAGATCCTCGATGGCGCGCCAGAGGCTCGCCTCGAACTCCTGGAAGCCACGGACCACGACCCGCTCGACCAGCTCTTCCTTGCTCTCGAAGTAGTGGTAGATCGCCGTCGGTGTCGTTCCGATTCGGGACGCGAGCGCGCGCATCGACAGCGCGGCGAGACCGCCTTCGGCCAGGATGTCGCGGGCCGCTTCGTAGATCGCCCGCTCCGTGTCCCCGAGCTCCGGGGGAGGCTGATGCGGACCGAGCTCGCCGACACGCGGCCGGGACCCGGCGGCCTCGCCGGGCAACTCGTCGAGAGGGGGAGCTGAATTCGTCGCCATGTCTGCGCTTCCGCTGTTTAACGGTGTTAAGTTAACGGCGTTAACCTAACAGCGTTAAGCTCCGGCGCAAGGGGTGGCGTGGGTGGGGCAATCCGCGGACGTTGCCGGATGGGTTTAGGGGCTCGTCGAAGAAGCCGGGCGCTCACCCGGAGGGGCGCCCGCTCAGTCCGAGATCTTCAGCTCACAGCGGATCGCGTACTCTCCCCGCTCCCCGAGGCCGGACACGACGTAGACGCCCGGCTCGCCCAGTTCGACGGCGCCCCGAAAGAGCAGCCTCTCGCCCCCGGCCAGTCGGGTCAGCAGCGCGGACTGCAGGTCGGCAGACGCCGCCCCGAGGGCGCCGGAGAACACGCCCGTGTCTTCCACGATGCGCTCCCTTCCCCGGCCGATCAGCGCCTCGACGACGTCGCCGAGCGCGCCTCCGACCCGGTCCATGAAGTCCGGCCGATCGATGTCGAACACCTTGAACTGTACCGAGTGGATGCCGTCGCCGCGGACGAGGAGCACGAGACGGTCCCAGCCGTCGATCGCCGTCATGTCGAAGGTCGCGAACTCCCCCGCGTCGGGGCCCCGCACGTACATCGGCTCGCCGCGCCGGTCGGGATCGCACTCCCACCAGCGCTCGAGGTCGGGCAGGACGGCGTGGGCGGTATCGAACTCGCCGCGTCCGTTCACGTAACGGATGTCGGCCACGAAGCGGAAATTGCAGCGCTTGTCGGAGAGCGACTTCGGGAAGCGGAAGCCGGCGAGCGAAAGCTCGTAGATGGAGATCGCCATCTCAGATCTCCTCGGCCAAACGGTCGAGTCGCCGCTCCATCTCGAGGAAGGCCCGCTCCCAGTCGGAGCCGCTGGCGTGACGGACCCACGTCCCTCCGTCCGGCATCGTGACGACCAGGCCGACGGCGTGCGCCCGGGGCGAGACCTCCACGACGTACTTGCTCATCCGCGCGCCGGGGACCGTCTCCTCCACCCTGGCCTGCACCTCCTCAAGGCGCTCCTCCAGCTCGGGCGTCGCCTCGAGCCCTCTGTACGTCACCTGCGTCTCCATTCGTAGCTCCCTTCGTCTGATATGTCGTCAGTCTTCGGCCTCGTGCCGCGGGTCGAGAACCGGCGGTGGGGACGGCGCCTCGCCCGCCTTCAGCCACCCGGCGTACGTCCGGCTCAACCGTCGCTGAAACCAGTGGACGCCGCCCTCGAATTTGACGGAGAAGCGCCCGCGATCGTAACCCCGCGAGGCGAGCCCGCGCTGCACGTGCTCGCAAATCTCGATGTCCTCCCGCTGCACCTCGTCGGCGAACGCCATGTCGTCGCGGATGCGCTCGCGTCCCTCGAGCGACGTGACGTCGGCGTAGAAGTAGTCGAAGATCACCCGGCAGGACTGCGGCCCCGTCGGAACCACGAGGTTCGTCTGCAGCCGGCCGGGAAGGACGTTGAGCATGAAGTTCGGAAAGAAGCAGAAGTAGAGCGCCTCTCCCCCTCCGGGCGCATAGGCGTGGGCGGCCGCGTCGACGGGACTCGCCTGGAGCGAATAGTGCTCGTGTACCTCGGTGGAGTACGCGGCGTAGTCGTACAGGCTGGCCAGTTCGGGATGGACGATCGGGACGTGGTAGCCCTCGAGGAAGTTCTCGACGTAGACCTTCCAGTTCGAGGCGACGTCGTAGACGACCCGGTCCTCGTGCTCCATCTCATCGAACCGCTGCGGCGCGACGCGCGCCTCCACGCCCGCGAAGCGCTCGGCCAGCGACGGGGCCTCGTCGTCGAGGTTCACGAAGACGAGCCCCTGCCAGCTCTCGACCCGCACGGGGAGCAGCCCGTAATCGCGTCGATCGAAGAGCTCGACCCGGTCCCACTGCGGGACGCCTCGCAGCGTGCCCTCCAGCGTGTAGGTCCATCCGTGGTAGCGGCACTTGAGGACGCTTCCGCAGCCGTCCTCCATGGCGAGAGGTCCGCCCCGATGACGACAGACGTTGAAGAAGGCGCGCAACCGTCCATCGGCCCCGCGAACCACGATCACCGGCTCGCCCGCGACCTCCGCCGTGATCCAGGAGCCGGGAGCCGAGAGGCGGCCGAGGTGACCGACGTACTGCCAGCTCCCGGAGAAGACCGCCGCCCGGTCGAGCCGGTCGAACCGGGCGTCGACGAACCACGCCGACGGCACCGTGTGGGCTCGCGGGAGCGGCTCGTTCCGGCGCAGCTCGTTGCGGAGGTCGGAAAATTCCGCCGGGTCCGTCGCGCTCTCCTCCGGTCTCAGAACGCCTCCTCTGCAGGGTACCGTTGGGTCGGACCGGACGACATGTTACCGTCGGTCTTCACCCGCCGCATCTGTATACCCGCGATGAGCTGCCGGCAAGACCGACAACCGCACGTACGGAGGCCCGCCCTGACGACCGACACGACGACGATCGCCCGCGACGTCCGAATCTGGATGGACGAGCACCTCGTGGAGATGCGCGATCTGCTCATCCGTCTCGTCGAAGCCGAATCGCCGACGCCGGATGTCGACGCCCAGGCCGGACCGCAGTCGATTCTGCGCGAGGCATTCGCGGCTCTCGAGTACGATGTGAGGATCCTCGGCGGACGCGAGGGACGCGGTGGCGGACAGCTCCTCGCCCGACCCGCGCGCGACCGCCGTCCGTCGAACTACCAGCTCGTGGTCGGCCACTCGGACACCGTCTGGGACGTCGGCACCCTGCAGAACATGCCGATCGAGATCCGGAATCGGGTCATGTACGGCCCGGGCACCTTCGACATGAAGGGTGGTCTGACCCAGATGGTCTTCGCCGTACGGGCCCTGCGTGAGCTGGGCCTCGAGCCCTCCGTGGCCCCCGTCGTCTACGTGGTCTCGGACGAGGAGATCGGAAGCCCGTACTCGCAGCGGCACACGGCGCAGCTGGCGCGGCGGGCGGACCGCGCCCTGATCGTGGAGCCGGCGAGCGGTCCGCGCGGTCGGATCAAGACGGGGCGAAAGGGCTACGGGACCTACGACGCCCTCGTGACGGGGCGGGAAGCGCACGCCGGACTCGATCCGCAGGCGGGGGCGAGCGCGATCCTGGCTGCCGCGGGGCTGATCCGGCGGCTGGAGGAACTCAACGACTATCCGCGCGGGATGAGCGTCAACATCGGGCGAATCGACGGAGGGACGCGGTCGAACGTCGTGCCGGCGCGTTGCCGGTTCACGATCGACTTTCGCGCGGATACGAGCGCGGACCTGGAGGCCCTGTCGCGGGCGATCGCGGGAATGGCACCCGACCTGGCCGGCACCACCGTCGAGCTCGAAGGGGGCATCGAACAGCCTCCCCTCGAGCGGACCCCGCGCAACCGCGAGCTCTGGGATGTCGTTCGCGAGGCCGGCGCGGCGCTCGGGCTGGAGCTGGAGGAGACCTTCGTGGGCGGCGGTTCGGACGGAAACATCACGAGCGTCCACACCGCGACGATCGACGGACTGGGCCCGTTGGGCGACGGAGCGCACGCGCGGGACGAGCACGTGGCGCTCGACAGCCTGCCGGAACGGGGCGCCCTCCTGGCGCTCGTACTGATGGCTCCGCCGCTCGGCAGCTGAG
>CAZOEX010000169.1:4378-5560 GCA_964578925.1 uncultured Gemmatimonadota bacterium
TGCCGGAGGAGCTCGCCCGTCGCGGCGTCGTGGATCCGCTGGGACAGGACCCCGCCTTCTTCCCCGTAACGCCACACGCGCACGATGCCGGACGCGTCCGGGGGTCGGTAGATGAGCCAGGTGCCCTCGGGCAGCGACCGGCGCAGCTCCGAACAGCGCCCCACCGGATGAGCCTTTGCCTGGTCTTCCGGCGCCTCGCCCGGCCGCCAGGCGCGGCACTGTCCGGGCGGTGGCATGTAGGCGGGGGGAATCGTCTGATCGACGAGCGCCACGTTCGCGGTATCGGAGACCGTCTCAGCGGAGTCCGCCGCCGCTTCGCCGACGATGCAATCGGGCTTCGCTCCTTCCGCGGCCGGGCCGCCTGAATCGGACCCGGACGCCGGCGCAGAGGCGCAACCGCCCACGATACCCGGTGCCGTCACCAGCACCAGTAGGACGGCCATCAGCCTCTCCGTCATCCGCTCTCCGCGGCGAGCCTCTGGCGGCACCTCAGCCACCAGGCGGCGAAGAGAAGCAGCAGCCCGACGGCGACGATCGGCACGACGACCGAGAGCGCCGTGAACAGAACCGAGAGCAGCGCCTCTCCCACCGAAACGATCGGGTTCGCGACACCGCCCGTCGTCGCAAGCGTGGTGGCGCGCGCGGCCACGGTGCCCGCCTGGACCGCGCCCGCCGTCCCCCCACCCGCCATGATGGCGAGCAGCCACTGCACCATCGGCGATACGTCGCCGAGCATCAGCGCCGTAAGAAGGGTTCCGGCGATCACGGCGGCGGGCGTGGCGATGGTGTCGAGCGCGTTGTCGAGCCAGGGCACCATGTAGGCTCCCACCTCGGCGACGACAGCCACCGCCAGCACCACGGTCGCGGCGGGGCTGGCCAGCCATTCGAAGTCGCTCACCGGGTGGAACTGACCGAGGTGGATCGCGAGGCTCATCCCGAGCAGCGGGACGAATACACGAAAGCCGCTGGCCGCCGCGAGACCGACCCCGGCGGCGAGGGCCACGGCGAGCCCGAAGCCGTCGGTCGCCGTCACCCGAAGCTGATGCCCTGGGCCAGCGGCAGCTCGGTACTCCAGTTGATCGTGTTCGTCTGCCGCCGCATGTAGGCCTTCCAGGCGTCGGAGCCCGACTCGCGGCCGCCGCCGGTCTCCTTCTCGCCGCCGAAGGCGCCGCCGATCTCCGC
>CAZOEX010000170.1:0-5539 GCA_964578925.1 uncultured Gemmatimonadota bacterium
GAGACTCACCAGCAGGCACGCGGCGAAGGTCCCGCGAAGACTCGGCGGACCGTCGCCCGGCCTATTGTCGCGCCAGGTCATGGTGCGGCGCGGGCCTTCTCCAGCCCGCGGACGCTGAGCCGCCGCCCCGGCGCCCGCTCGAGGGCCTTCTCGAAGGCCGCCGCGGCCTCGGCCCGCTCGCCGTGCGCCAGGAGCACCTCACCCAGCAGCTCGGACGCAGGCTTCACGATGAGCGGGGGTCCGAACTCGTACGGAAGCGACGCCTCGATCGCCGCCGCTTCGCGCAGCAGAGACAGGCCCTCCTCCCCCTCGCCCGTCTCGATGAGCAGCGCGCCGCGCAGCAGCATCTCCGACATACGAGGGACGTCGCCGGCACCGCGCCCGGCCTGCTCGCGGAACTGCCGGGCGCGCTCCGCCACCTCGCGGAGCCGTCCGGAGACGCGTTGCGCCTCGTCGATGCGTCCGGTCGCGACCAGGGCGAGCCCGCCGGCCAGCAGGTTCGACGCCCTTGCCAGCGGACCGCCCGCCGTGTCCGCCAGCGCCGCGTCGACGAGACCGGCCTCGATCGCATGGGCGGGGTCGTCCACGATCTGCGCCGCGCGCATCTGGGCGCGGTGGTAGCCGACCGTGCGGGCTCCGCTCTCGCGCAGGGCGTCGTCGGCCGCGGCGAGCAGCCGCATCGCCTCGTCCGTTCGGTCCTGCTGCAGGTAGGCGTAGTGCAGCCACCAGAGGGCGTGATAGCTGTAGGCGCCCGGTCCGAGGTCCCGGGGCTCCGCCCGATCGATCGAGGCCTGCCAGGAGCGCTCGTTCATCCGGGCGACATCGTCCCACATCCCGAGCGCGAAGAAGATGTGGCTCGGCATGTGGAGCGCGTGCACGGCGTCAGCGGCGACGTCGGCATAGGCCCGCGCCGCGCGCAGGCCGAGCGGGGCGTGCACGGGGTCGTCGTACGCGTGGATCATGTAGTGCAGGGCCCCCGGGTGACGGGGATGCCGGTCGATCAGCTCCTCGAGCACGGCTGCCGCCTTCATGTAGACCGAGAAGTCGCGCCCGTTCTCCGCCGTCCCCAGAAGCGCGAGGGCGTAGAGGGCCGCCGCGTCCGCGTCGGCGGGGTGCGCCTCCGCGAGCCGCCCCATGGCCTCGGCGTACCGAGCGTCCCGCTCCGCCTTCGTCCCCTCGCCGAACAGCTCGCTCACGGCATCGATGTAGGCGGCCTCGCGGGGCGTGGGGGGTCGACCCCCGGACGTCGGGCTCGAGGGCTCGAGGGTCGCCGACCCGGACGCACGCTCCAGGGCCGCGTCCAGCTCGTCCAGGGCTTCGCGGGCCGCCTCCAGGTTCTCGTCGCCCCAGAGGGGATGGTCGTAGGTCAGGGCTTCGCCCCAGTAGGCCATCGCGAACGCGGGATCGCGGTGCTGGGCCTCGAGGAAGGCGTCCCGGGCGTCCTGGTACTCGAAGCTGTGCAGCAGCAACAGGCCGCGGCGGAACGGCTCCTGGGCCTCCGCGGCTCCGGAGTTCGGGAAGCTCACTTCGCCGAGGGCCTCCTGGGCGACGGCGGGCGGAGTGGTCCACGCCGGCAGAAGGAAGAGCGCAAGGAGGAACGCGAAGAGGCTCAGCGCTCCCGATGCTCCAGAGGACCGACGTCGACGTGCCGTACTCGTGCCATCCCGCTTCGTCATGAAACCTCCCCACCCGTTCACGAGGATTTGCCCGGCGATCGTTCGATTCGTTAGACTAGAGCGTCGATTGTATACAAAATACAATATGACTGTCAAGGAACGAGGACGGGTCCCTCCCCCAACCGAACCGTGAGCCCCGGGAGACGTGTGTGCCGTTGACGATCGAGCCGCTGGACATCCGGATCTGCCGCGACCTTCGCGGCCGCGTGGTGGCCGGAGAGCTGCCGCCCGGTATGAGCATCAACGAGGCGCGCCTGGCCGATGAGCTGGGCGTCAGCCGGACGCCTCTCCGACAGGCGCTCGCCCGGCTCGAGCAGGACGGATTTCTCGTCTCGCGGCCCAATCGCGGCTTCTTCGTCGCGACGCTGTCGGGCGACGAGGCCCGGGAGCTATATCCGATTCTCGCGGCGCTCGAGGGACTGGCCATCCGCCTGGCGCCACCCGGCGAGGAGGAGCTCGAGATGCTGCGACGGCTGAACACGTTGCTCGCCGAAGTCGACCCCGACCGGCCGGGTTCCGCGGTTCGAAGGAACTTCCGCTGGCACGAGGCGCTCGTCGCCGGATGCGAGAACCGGCGTCTGACCACGATGCTCGAGACGCTCAGGCGGCAGGTGTACCGGTACGAGATCTCGTTCTTCTCGCCGGGCGTGAAGCGGCTGGAGAAGTCCGTCAGCCTGCACCGGTCGATCATGGAGGCGCTCGACGCGGGCAACCTGGCGGCCGCAACCCGCAGGATCGAGGAGCACTGGCGGGCGGATCTGGACTCGCTGGCCCCTGACGTCAGCCCGGGAGCGAAAGAACCAGGGTGAAGGGTCGTGTGAAGCCCCTCTCCATACGGATCGAGGCCCCTAGAAGCGCATAATAAATATGCATATATATCTATGCTGACTATGTATTTGTGTAATATCAACTCTTCGCGTAGCTTCCGGGAAGATTCTCGAACCCCCGACGGAAGAGGAAGCGATGGGCGGAATAGGGAGCTTTCCAGACAGCTATCACGATGTCCCGACGGAGTTTCTGCTCCAGGTGTACGTGGCGGGTCCCGAGCGGCTGCGCCGCGCCCTGGACGGCATTTCGGATGGAGACCTCCGGGCAAAGATCGTCCCCGGAAAGTGGTCCATTCTCGAAATCGCTCTGCACGTCGCCGACTCCGAACTTATGGGCGCAGCACGAATCCGCATGCTTCTCGGGTCAACGCCGCGCAAGGAGGCCGTGCTGCTCCCCGGCTACGACCAGGACGAATGGAGCCGCGAGCTTTCGTACGACAGTGCCGCAACGGACCAGGTCGAGCACGCCCTCGTGCTCCTTTCGGCCCTGCGCGCCGCAACGACGCCGCTGTTTCCCGCTCCTGCAGCTCCGGACTGGCAACGCACCGCCGTCCATCCCGAAAGCGGAACCGTCACGCTTCGCAACCTGCTGGAACTGTACGCGGATCATACGGAACGACATCTCGAGCAAATCCTCGACCGGCGGCGGCGACTCGGCACGCCGATCGACGTGCAGGAGCTGCTGCCCCGACGGTTGTACTGAAGAAATGACGACGCTCCGGACGAAGGACCTCCGGCTGGTCGCCACCGTAGCCACCGAGGGAACCGTTACGGCCGCGGCAGAGGCCCTCGGGATCTCGCAGCCCGCTGCGAGTCGCCAGCTGAAGGCACTCGAAGCGCGGCTCGGTGTTCCGTTGTTCGGAAGGACATCCACCGGAATGCGTCCGACCGCTGCGGGACTGCGGCTCCTCGACCAGGCCGAGCCTCTCCTTGCACGACTGAGATCCATCGAGGCCGACATGGAGCAGCTGGCCCGCGGTGAGACCGGAACGATACGCGTCACCACGCAGTGCTACACATCCTATAGCTGGCTGCCGGAGATTCTCCCGGCGCTCCGCGAGGAGTTTCCCGGGGTGGATGTC
Source organism: uncultured Gemmatimonadota bacterium (assembly GCA_964578925.1). Lineage (GTDB taxonomy): Bacteria > Gemmatimonadota > Gemmatimonadetes > Palauibacterales > Palauibacteraceae > JARFPW01. The sequence continues at coordinate 3,586 of CAZOEX010000170.1, forward strand.
CAGATCATTCCGGAAGCAGCTTCCGACCCGATCGGTGCTCTCTTCGACAGAGCCGTCGACCTGGCCCTGGCCTATCACTTCCACGACTCGACCGATCGCCTGACCGTCGTCCCGTTGTTCCAGGACGAGCTCGTCCTTCTCGTGGGGCCCGATCACCCGCTGGCGACCCGCGAGTACGCTACCGCGGAGGACTTCGCCGACGAGCACCTGCTCGCCTACACGCGCGACCCCGAGGACAGCTGGTTCTGGCAGACGATTCTCGAGCCGGCCGATGTCACGCCGAGGCGTGTCTCGGGCCTGCGGCTCACCGAGGGGATCCTCGCCCTCGTCGCGGCCGGTGTCGGCGTCACCGTGCTCACCAGATGGACCGCCGCGAGGGAGATCGCCGATGGGACCGTGAGGGCAATTCCGGTCGGTCGCCAGGGTCTATGGCGAACCTGGTCGGCCGTTCTCTTGAAAGAGGCTTCCGCATGGCCGTACCTGAAACGTTTCGTTTCCCTGATGTCGATGGGACCCGCTCGGTTATTCGATCCCGAGCCCACACGGCTGCGAGAGGCGGCGGCGATCCGTGTGATTCCATGAGAAGACGAGCCCTCCCTCATGCCGATCCGGAACCGCAGGAGCACCCCGATTCCGGCCCGGTGGAACTGCTGCGTATCGGCATCCTCGGAGACCGCCTTCCCGATTATGCGAAGCACGAGAACCTCGCACCGGCCATCGCTCGAGCAGCGGCGGCGAGAGGCCTCCGGGTCGATCCTTCATGGGTGCCGACGAGGCGTCTGGCGGGGCGGGTCCCCGCTGCCCTCCAGGGATACGATGGACTCGTCGCGGCCCCACAAAGCCCGGAATACTGCGAACAACCGGCGGCCCTGCAGGCTGCCCTTCGTTTCGCGCGCAGGACCGAGCTTTGCTGTCTCGCCATATGCGGGGGAGCTCAAAGCGCACTGCGCGAGCACGCGAGTGAACTCATGGGCCTCGCCGGAAGCGACGCCGTTCTGTCCGCGGCGTCCTGCGATCCTGCGATACGGAGCAGCGACTACGCCATCTCCGGACTGCAGTCGGTCGAGCTCACCGAGGGCAGCGGGCTCGCCGCCCGCTTCGGTGGCCCGGTGACCCTCGAGCATTTTGCCTGTTCCTTCACGTTCGACGAGGATGCCGGGGTCGCGCTCCTGGAGAATGGTGTCTCGGTGGCCGGCACTTCCCCGCGCATCGGTGCGACCCTCTTCGAATGGTCAGGTCTTCCGTTCTACGTTGCGGCTCTCTTCCTTCCCCATTGGAGGTCGGAGAAGCCACATCCATTGTTCACGGGATTGCTCGACTGCGCCCTCGGGCGGCGCAGGGAGAGTGCAGCAGCCAGTCTCCCATGATGCGCTACCTCGACGAGTACCGGGGCGCGCCGGACCAGATCGAGGATTTCCTCGATCGTCCGTCGCTCGCATTGCTGGCAGTGGCGGACGGATCCGGCCCGGAAGTGGGCGTATTCCCGTTCCTGCATCGTGAAGGACGCGTGGAGATGCACCTGGAGCGATCCGACGCACAGGTCGACGCGATCGAGCGAGCAGGCCGAGGAACCGTGGTGATTAGTGAACGCCTGTCGACGATCCCGTCCCATTGGGTCGATCCCGAAAGAGCGGCGGCGCGGCTGAACGTCGTCTCCGTGTCGGCAAGCGAGATCCGCGTCAAGTTCAAGTTGGGACAGCAGCTATCGGAGGCGGCCCGCCGGCGCATCATCGCGGGCTTGCAGGAGCGGGGTAGCGAGTTGGACCAGCGCACCGCGGACCTGGTGGCCGCCACCCTCGAGAATCGAGCGCCGTCTTCGCGCCCATAGCCCGATGAAGGCTGGAGTACCTGCCGGACCTTGGCCGCCGCCCGGGAATACCTCAAAAATGCAGACCGTAGCCCAGCTTGAGAAAGACGGAGCGCTCCTGCGGCGACAGCTCCAGGCCGTCGAAGT
>CAZOEX010000171.1:0-5487 GCA_964578925.1 uncultured Gemmatimonadota bacterium
CGTGCGGCATGTGCCCGACCCCGTGGCCGACCAGCTCCCGCACGATGCTGAACCCGCGCGGCTCGACGATCCGCTGGATCGCCGCGCCCACGTCGCCGATCGTCGCGCCGGGTCGGGCGGCCTCGATTCCCGCGGCCAGCCCCTCCTGCGTCGTCTCGAGCAGGCGGTCGGTTTCCGGCCGCTGCCGACCGATCGCCACCGTGATCGCGGCGTCGGCGTACATTCCGTCGAGTTTCACGCCGACGTCCACCTTGAGGAGATCGCCCTCGACGAGCTCCCTCCCCTCCGACGGGATGCCGTGGACGACCTCTTCGTTGAGGCTCGTGCACAGGGTTCCCGGGAACTCGTACAGACCCTTGAACGCCGGCGTCGCGCCGTCGTGCGACCGGATGAAGTCCTCCGCGTCGCGGTCGAGCGTCGCCGTGCTCACGCCGGCACCGGCCTGCTCGGCCACGCGGCGCAGCGTCTCCGACACGATCCTGCCCGCCCGGGCGATGGCTTCGATCTCGCCGGCCGTCTTGAGGCGAATCACGCGGCGATCGCCTCCGTCAAGCGCTCCTGCACCTCCTCCACGTCGCCGCGGCCCGAAACCTCGACGATCTCGACGTCCGAGCGCCGGTACCAGTCGAGCACCGGGGCCGTCTCCTCGCGGTACACCTCGAGGCGGCGCCGCACGGTCGCCGGCTCGTCGTCGGGGCGGCGGCGCAGCTCCCCGCCGCATTCCGGACAGGGTTCCGCGGGATCGTGGTCCGCCGGCGCCACCTTCCCGCACTCCAAGCAGACGCGACGCGATGACAGCCGGCGGACGATCTCCTCGTCGCCGACCTGCAGGTCGACCACCGCGTCGAGCTCCTGCCCGAGGTCCTCGAGCAGCGCCGCCAGCCCCTCCGCCTGCTCCACGGTGCGCGGGAATCCGTCGAGGAGGAATCCGTCGGCCGCCTCCTCGGAGGCGAGCCGCTCGCGCATCATCCCGAGGATCACGTCGTCGGGCACCAGATCGCCGGCATCCATGTATCGCTGCGCCTCGCGACCCAGCTCCGTGCCCTCGCGCCGCGCCGCCCGGAGGATGTCCCCCGTGGCGTAGCGGGGAATCCCGTAGCGACGTGACAGCAACGCGCCCTGCGTTCCTTTGCCCGCGCCCGGCGGGCCCATCAGTACGACCCGCACTACATGTACCGCTGACCCCGATATTTCACGCGGCCCTTCTTCATGAATCCCTCGTACTGGCGCAGCAGGAGATGCTGCTGCATCTGCTGCACCGTGTTGAGGGCGACACCGACCACGATCAGCAGCGACGTGCCGCCGAAGAAGAAGGTCTGGATGTCGAACGCGTCGAAGATGAAGAAGGGCAGGAGCGCGATCACCGCGAGATAGATCGAGCCTGGGAGGGTGACCCGCGTCAATACCCCGTCGATGTACTCGGCGGTCGAGGCCCCCGGCTTCACGCCGGGAATGAATCCGCCCTGCTTCTTCAGGTTCTCCGCCAGCTCGATCGGATCGAAGATGATCGCCGTGTAGACGTAGGTGAACACGATGATCAGGATCGCGTAGCTGACGTAATACCACGTGGAGCCGACGGCGAAGATCTGGCTCAGGTCGTAGAGGAAACCGCTCATACCGCCCGCGGCCGCCCCCTGGCCACCGGTGAAGGTGTAGAGCGTCCCCGGGATGATGATGATCGCCTGGGCGAAGATGATCGGCATGACGCCGGCCGAATTCACCCGGATCGGGATGAACGACTTCTGGCCCTCCCGCACGCGCCCGCGCCCGACCACTTTCCGCGGGATCTGCACCGGGATCCTGCGCGCCGCCATCGTCAGCGAGACGACCGCCGCTGTGATCAGGATGAGCACGGCGCAGAGGGCGGCGAGCATGAAGAGGCTGATGCCGTCGGCCCGATAGAGCTCCCAGGTGTTGACCACGGCGCCGGGGAAACCCTGGATGATCGAGAAGAAGATCAGCAGCGACATTCCGTTCCCGATCCCCCGCTCGGTGATCTGCTCGCCCAGCCACATCACGTAGACGCCGCCGGCCGTGAGCAGCAGAACGGTCAGAAAGCGAAAGCCGATCCCCGGATTCGTGACGACGCCGGCCTGCGACTCGAGGAAGAGCGCGTAGCCGTACGCCTGCGCCATACAGAGGAAGACCGTCGTGTAGCGGGTCCACTGCGTGAGCTTCCTCTGGCCGTCCTCGCCTTCCCGCTGGAGCTTCTTGATCGTCGGAAACGTACCACCGAGCACCTGGAAGATGATGGCGGCCGAAATGTACGGCATGATGCCGAGCGCGAAGATCGTGGCCCGCTGCAGCGCACCCCCCGTGAACAGGTCGTAGATCCCGAAGAGCGTCCCCTGGAACTGCCCGGAGAGCTGCTGGAGCGCGACCACGTCGACCATCGCGGTCGGGATGTGGGCGCCGAGGCGGTAGATGCCGAGACACAGGAGCGTGAAGAGGATCTTCTCCTTCAGCTCCGGAATCTTGAAGATGCCGGCCGCAGCCTGCATCCGGTCGAGCGGTTGGTTCGCCATGCTCAGTCGATCAGCTCGACGGTGCCGCCCTCGGCCTCGATCCGCTCCCGAGCGGAGCCGCTGAACGCGTGGGCCCGCACCGTCACGGCGCGGCCCGGCGTCCCGTCACCGAGGATCTTGACCGGCTCGTGCGCCTTGCCGATCAACCCGAGCGCCGCCAGCTCCTCGGGCCCGAACTCGGTTCTCTCGACCTCCTCCAGGTCCCGAAGATTCACGATCTGGTAGCGCGTCGGATTGCGCGAGGTGAATCCCCGCTTCGGCAGCCGGCGGTAGAGCGGCATCTGTCCGCCCTCGAACCAGATCGGAATTTTGGACCCCGTCCGGGACTTCTGTCCTTTGTGCCCGCGCCCCGAGGTCTTGCCCTTGCCCGAACCTCGCCCACGGCCGAGGCGCTTCTTCGAGCGCTTCGAACCCGGGGGCGGACTCAGGTTTTCGAGTCCCAACCGCTTCTCCGCCATCTTCAGTCGGCCTCCTCGACCTCGACGAGATGCGAAACGACGCGAATCATTCCGCGAATCGCCGGGTTGTCGTCCTTTACGACCTCCGCCTGGTGGTGGCGAAGGCCCAGGGCGCGGAGGGTGTCGCGTTGCTTCTGCATCGCGTTGCACCCGCTACGCACTTGCTTGATTCGAATTCGCTCAGCCACGCATCGCCTCCCGTAGCAGATCCGGATCCATTCCCCGCTCCCGCGCGACCTGTTCCGGGGTGACGAGCTCCTCCAGCCCCGCCATCGTCGCTCCGACCATGTTGAGCGGATTGTTCGACCCGAGGCTCTTCGTCAGGATGTTCTGCACGCCCGCGCACTCGAGCACGGCCCGGACCGGGCCGCCGGCGATCACGCCGGTGCCGGGACCGGCCGGCTTCAGCAGGACGCGGCCCGCTCCCATCCGGCCGAGCTGCTCGTGCGGAATCGTACCGTCGGCGAGCGGGATCTCGACCATGTTGCTCCGCGCCCGGTCGATGCCCTTGCGGATGGCTTCCGCCACCTCGTTGGCCTTGCCGAGCGCCGTGCCGACCTTTCCCTGGCCGTCACCCACCGCGACGAGGGCCGTGAAGGAGAAACGGCGACCGCCCTTGACCACCTTGGAGACGCGATTGATGTGAATCACGTTCTCCTTGAGATTGTCGCCGCCGCCGCGTCTGCGCTTCTTTCGTCTCTTCGCCATGTAGAACGCTTTCGTCCGTCTCTAGAATTCCAGGCCGCCGGCGCGCGCGCCTTCGGCGAACGCCTTCACGCGACCGTGATACCGATATCCCGCGCGATCGAAGACGATCTTCTCGATGCCCTCTTCACGGGCCCTCTCCGCCAGCGCCATCCCCGCGGCGTAGCTGGCGGCGATGCGCGGCGACATCTCCTCGGTCTCCTCGATGTCGGACGGTTCTCCCGCCGTGAGGGTCGAGATGCCCATGATCGTGATGCCGCGGTCGTCGTCCACCAGTTGCCCTTCGATGTTCCGCAGGCTGCGGTGCACGACGAGGCGGGGACGGACCGGCGTCCCCCTCACGTTCTTCAGGATGCGCCCGTGCCGCCGCGCCCGCGCGATGCGGCGCTGCTGCGACTTTCCTTTGCCCTTCTTTGCCATATCTACAATCCTCGCCTGGTCAGCCGGCCGTCGTCGTCGCGGCGGCCTTGCCCGCTTTCCGCCGGATCTGCTCGCCCAGATACCGGATGCCCTTGCCCTTGTACGGCTCGGGGGGCCGGATCTTCCGGATCCGGGCCGCGATCTCGCCCACTAGCTGCTTGTTCACGCCGCGCACGTGGAGCAGGGTCGGGGACTCGACGTCCAGGTCGATTCCCTCGGGGGCCTCGAACTGCACCGGGTTGCTGAACCCGACGTTGAGCTCGATCCCGCGGCCTCTCTGCTGCACGCGGTATCCCACGCCGTGGATTTCCAGCGATCGCTGGTATCCCTCCGTCACTCCGTCCACCATGTTCCCGATCAGGCTGCGCGTCAGGCCGTGGATCGACCGGTGGCGCGCCTGGTCGGTCGGGCGCGTCACGCGAATTTCGCCGTCCTCGACCGCGATCGTCATCTCGGGATCGAAGGACGCCGACAGCTCGCCCTTCGGGCCCTTCACCGCGACGCGCGATCCGTCGACCTCGACGGTGACGCCGTCCGGGATCGGTACCGGCTGTCTGCCGACTCTCGACATCTCTCGTTCCGCCTTCCTAGTAGACCGTGGCGAGGACTTCGCCACCCACGCCGCCGGCGCGCGCCTCGCGGTCCGTCATCACGCCGCGCGACGTGGAGAGGATCGCGATCCCCATCCCCGACCGAACCTTCGGTACGTCGGTCGCCCCCACGTAGCGCCGGAGACCGGGCTTCGACGCCCGCTCGATCGACCGGATGACCGGCCGGTCGTCCTCCGTGTACTTCAGATAGATCCGCAGGACGGGGTGATCCCCGTCCTCCAGCACCTTGTATCCGTGAATGAAGTGGTTCTCCGTGAGGATCCGGCCGATCTCGATCTTCAGCTTCGAGACCGGCATGTCCACCCGGCGGTGGCCCGCTTTCCCCGCGTTGCGCACGCGGGTCAGCATGTCGGCGATGGGATCGTTCATGCTCATCGGTTACCAGCTCGCCTTTCGGACGCCCGGGATCTCGCCCCGAAGCGCCAGTTCACGGAAGCAAATTCGGCACAGGCCGAACTTGCGCATGTAGGCGCGGGCACGGCCGCAACGCTGGCAGCGGTTCACGCCCCTCGCGCTGTACTTCCGTTCCTTGTTCGCCTTCTCGACCAGTGCCTTTCTAGCCATCTACCTCTCCTGAATGATGCTTCGCGTCGCACGCCGGCCTCATACGACCACCGGCGTCTCGCCACGGAACGGCATGCCCATCTCCCGCAGGAGAACGAGCGCTTCGTCATCCCGGTCCGTCGTCGTAACGAACGTGATGTCCATTCCGTGCACGCGGACGATTTCGTCGTAGTCGATCTCCGGGAAGATCATCTGCTCCCGGAC
>CAZOEX010000172.1:0-1644 GCA_964578925.1 uncultured Gemmatimonadota bacterium
TTCTGGCCTGGCCGTATGAACCCGACCGCTTCTTCTACGCGATCATCCCGGCCCTCACCCTGTTGCTCGCCGCCGGCGTTCTCGCGCTGACCGAGCGGATTCGGGAGGATCTGCCGCGGTGGGGTGGACCCGGGGTGGCGGTCGTGGTCGGCGTGCTGCTGCTCAACTCGTTGACGTACGAGGCCGAGGGGCACGCGAACCGGGCGTGGAGCGTCTTCCAGGTCGCCCCGGCCGCCGCCTACGCCCCGCTCAACGACTGGATCCGGGAGAATACCGACTCCGACGACATCGTCGCGTCGGGTCTCGATCCGCACGTGTACTGGGAGACGGGCCGGAAGGCGGTGCCCAACTTCCAGTTCCGCGCCGCCGAGTACGGGCGAGAGGACGCCGGCGCCGCGCGCGAGAAAGCCGGCGCCGCCGGCGAGGGAACGGGCATCACGAGCGAGCGCGGAGGCGCCGCAGGGGAGACGCTCGTCGCCGACTTCGAGGAGATCCTGCGCGTGAGTAGCGCGAGGTGGGTGGCCGTCGTCCGCGGGGAAGGAAAGGCGGGCGCTACGATGGCCGCGTTCGCCGAGGCGCACCCCGAGCGGAGCCGGCTCGCCTTCGAGCAGGAGGCGACAGGCGTAACGGGCGAGGTGTGGGAGGTGCTGCCGCCGGGGGAGAGCTTCAGTCAACCCAGTCCGCGATGAACAGGTTCGTCTCACGCGGCATCTCGTTGCCCCGATTCGAGGCGAATACGAGCTGATCGCCATCCGAGTCGAACATCGGGAAGCCGTCGAAGTCGCCCGTGTAGGTGATCCGCTCGAGGTTCTCGCCCGTCACGTCGATCGCGTAGAGGTCGAACTCGCGGCCTTCCGGATCGTCCATGTTCGACGAGAAGATCACGCGCTCGCCGTTCGGATAAAAGTAGGGCCCGAAGTTCGCCGCGTCGTTGTCCGTGATCCGCCGCTTGTCCAAACCGTCCGCGTTCATCACCCAGAGATCGAGCTCGGTCGGCCGGATCAGGTTCTCCGCCAGCAGGCGCCGGTAGTCCGCGATCTCTTCGTCCGTTTCTGGGTGGTGGGCCCGGTAGACGATCTTCGTGCCGTCGTAGGAGAAGAAGGCCCCGCCGTCGTACCCGACCTCGTCGGTCAGTCGCGTCACGTCGCTGCCGTCGACGCGCATCTTGTAGATGTCGAGATCGCCGTCGCGCGTCGAGGTGAAGACGATCCACTCGCCGTCGCGTGACAGCGTCGCCTCGGCGTCATAGCCCCCGGTCTCCGTCAGGCGCGTCAGGTTCCCGCCGTCGGCGTCGGCGGTGAAGATGTCGAAGCTCGGATATACGGCCCAGACGTACCCCTGCGAGAAGTCCGGCTCGGCCGGGCATTCCTCGCCGCCGAGATGGGTCGACGAATACACGATCCGCTCGCTGCCGGGCACGAAGTAGCCGCAGGTCGTACGGCCGAGTCCCGTGCTGACGCGGCGCAGCTCCGAGCCGTCGGTACGCATCACGTACTGTTGGTCGCAGCTACCGTCGCGGGGCGTCGCCTGGAAGATCAGACGCTCGTCGTCGGGCGAGAAGTACGCCTCCGCGTTCTGCCCGCCGAAGGTGAGCTGCCGCAGGTTCGCCAGGTGCACCTCCCGCTCGTCGAGCAGCGAGTCGAC
>CAZOEX010000172.1:1744-5456 GCA_964578925.1 uncultured Gemmatimonadota bacterium
TCGCCCAGCACGAACTTCGCCGCGTTGGGGTTCGGGGTGCCCTGCACCTGGATGGCCGGCGCGGCCATGATCACGCTCCCGTGCTGCGGTGGGTGGACGAGTCGTACGCTGTCGCCAGCGAATGTACCCGGGCCTTGCCGGTCAGGCGAGCAATTCGCCGAGGAGGACGTCGAGCGTTTCCGTGGTTCGGTCGAGCAGCTGTTCTCCGATCGTCAGCGGGGGCGTGAGGGCGAGAATATTCCCCCCCGGACCGTCGGCCAGCACGATCCAGCCGCGGCGGAGCGACTCGAGCACGACGCGACCCGCCAGCTCGGTGGCAGGTCCACCGGTTTCGGGATCGGTCAGCTCGAGTCCCAGCATCAGGCCCCGTCCTCGCACCCCGGCAACGACCTCGTGTCGGTCCGACAGCTCGGCCAGCCCTTTCCGCCAGCGGGCACCGACGGCCGCCGCGCGCACCGGAAGTTCCCGGCGCCGAATCTCGAGCAGCGACGCGGTCGCGCCGGCGCACGCGAGCGGGTTGCCGAGGAACGTGGAGGTGTGGATCGCCTCCCCGGTCGAGGGCGGCCAGGCCGACATGACCTCGGCCGACCCCAGGCAGGCGGAGATCGGCAGCGCCCCCGACATCGACTTCCCCAGGCACAGCAGGTCGGGCGTCACATCCTCGTGCTGGAAGGCGAACCAGTCGCCCGTTCGGCCGCAGCCCGTGTAGATCTCGTCGAAGATCAGGAGCATGCCGCGGGCCCGGCAGCGCTCGGCGAGCCCGGCCAGGAAGCCGGCCGGGGGCTCGACGATGCCGCCCCGACCGAGGATCGGTTCGACGATGACGCAGCCGACCCGCTCGCCCTCGGGGGTGTCGAGCGACGCATCGACCGCCTGAAGGGCGGCGCCGGCGTCGGAATCCGGACCCTCGGGGTAGGGCGCCCGGACGACGTGCGGGTTGAGTTGATCGGCGAAGGGCTCCCGGAAGTGCGCTCCATCGGTGAGCGCGAGCGCGCCGTACGTCAGCCCGTGGTAGGCGCCGGTGAAGGCGAGAACGCCGGGCCTGCCCGTCGCCAGCCGGGCCGTCTTGAGCGCCGCTTCCACGGCCTCGCTCCCGGAGTTCCCGAGCACCGTGCGCGTCTCGTCCCACGGACTCAACTCCGCGAGCAGCTCGAGCAGCTTCACCTTCGCGACCGGCGGGTGTACGTCCCCGAGGCCGTGGAGCTGCCGTGCGAGTTGCCTTCGAATCGCGGACACGACCCGACGATTCCCGTGTCCGGCCGCCGCCACGCCGAAGCCCGCGGTGAGGTCGACGTAGCGATTGCCGTCGGGATCCCACACGTTGCTGCCGCGGGCTTTCTTCCAGAAGATGGGAGACTCGCGCGACCGATAGGTGACGTTGCGCGATTCGACGCCGGCCAGGCGATCGGCGAGCGAGAGCGAGATCCGCCCCGGAGGCGGCGACGCGACGCGCGGCGGGAGATCCCCCGGACCCGGCGATTGGCTCCATTTCGGCCCACGCTTCGATCTGCTCATCGCGTCAGGCTAACCCGCGAGCGGAGGAAGCGTCAACGAAATCGACGACGAATGTGACACATATACGGAAGGTGAAGGAACCGATGAAGCTCGACGGCAAAGTGGTGATGATCTCGGGCGGCTCGAAGGGCCTCGGCGCCGCTCTCGCGCGGAGGTTCGTGAAGGAGGGCGCGAAGGTGTCGCTCTGCGCCCGCGGCGAAGAGGAGCTGGAGGCCGTGGCGAGCGAGCTCACGGAAGCCGGGGGCGACGTCCTCACCGTCGCGGCCGACGTCTCCTCAGAGGACGACGTGAAGGCCTGGGTCGAGGCGACGCTGGACCGCTTCGACCGGATCGACGCCCTGGTCAACAACGCATCCCTGCTCGGCCCGCGCGTCGGCATCGCGGAGTACCCGTCGGACGAGTGGCGGAAAGTGGTCGACGTGAACCTCACCGGCGCGTTCCTCTGCGCCCGCGAGGTGATCCCGGCGCTGCGCGCGACGAAGGGCTCGATGATCCACGTCTCCTCGGGCGTCGGCGATCACGGCCGGCCCTACTGGGGCGCGTACAGCGCGTCCAAGAACGGCGTCGAGGCGCTGTCGGAGATGCTGGCGGGGGAGCTGAAGGACGACGGCATCCGCTCGAACGCCGTCGACCCGGGCAGCATGCGCACCGACATGCGCGCGGCGGCGTACCCGAAGGAGGATCCCGACACGCTACCCGAGCCCGCGGAGGTCACCGACGTCTTCGTCTACCTCGCGACCGACGCCTCGGACCACGTCACGGGGCAACGCTTCCGGGCCAAGGCGTTCGCGAAGCGGTAGGCTACCAGTCGTACACGGTCCACGCCCCGCACTCATCGGACGAGCACACGAGCCGGACGCGGAAGGGCGAGTCGTCGCCGCGGGGGGCCGGATGCTTCTCGACGTGGCGCAGCATCTCGGTCCCGCACAGGGGGCAGTCGGGTTCGCCGCCGGGGATCGGCTTTTCCCGGTCCGCGGCCTCCACGGCGTCCGCGTTCGACGGATCGAGCAGGTGGCCCGTCCTGGGCGGGACGTCGACCGGCTCGTCCACCGACTCGATGAGCTGCTCCGATTCGTTGTTGCTCATGCCCGAACGATACTGCTATGCTGTCCGGCATGCAGGTACAGATCCGCCGGATCAGCACGTCGTCCGCCTTCCTCGTCGGCATGGCGCTCTACGGGCTCATCGGATTTCTCATCGGCATCGCGCTCGTCGTGGTCGCGGGAATCGAGGTGCCGCCCGGAACGGAGCCGAGCTTCGTCGAGCGCATGGGCGTGTGGGCCATCGTCATCGTCCCGGCGGTCTTCGGCGTCGGCGCGGGCCTTCTCCACGCGATCGCGGCGGCCCTCTACAATACGGTGACCGCGGTGGTGGGTGGCCTGCGGGTGGAGCTGGGATCGGGCCGGACGTCGCGGCGCGAGCGGCGAGAGGAGAAGCGCGCGGCATCGCCTGCCGCCGAAGAGTCGGCCGACGAAACCGAGAAACGAGACGAACCGCAGGTCGCGAAGGCGACCCGGGAGGAATGATCGACAAGCCGATTGCCCGACAGTTCGAGCGCGAGGAAGCCGAAGCGACGCTCCCCCTCGTCCGCCGCATCGTGGCGGACATCGAGGAGGACAACGACCGGCTTCAGGTGATCCTCCCGGCCCTGAAGGCAGCCCGACGGCGATCGCGGCCCGGGGCACCAGATCCGGCGCTCGAAGAGCTCCGGGCGGAGGTCGCCGAGATCACGACGCGTTTCGAAGCATACCTGCGCGAGCTGGCTCAGGTCGGCTGCGTCTACCGCGGTGCGACCGGACACGTCGACTTTCGCGGCGAGCACGAGGGACGACCCGTCTTCTTCTGCTGGTCCCCCGGCGAGCCGGAGGTCTCCCACATCCACAGCCTGGGCTCCGATTGCCGCCTGCGGGAGACGATCGAGCGGGCCGCCGCGTTGCCCCTCGGGAGATCCTGAACGGGAAGCTTCTCCACCTCTCCGCCGATGATCTGGAGCCGTGCGTGACTGAACAACGCAATGTCCGGAAGGTCGCCCTCGCCTTCTCCGGGGGTCTCGACACCTCCGTCGCCGTGCCGTGGCTCAAGGAGACCTACGGCGCCGACGTCGTGGCCGTGGCCGTCGACGTGGGCCAGGGCGACGTCGACCTCGACGCCATCGAGCAGCGGGCGCGAGACGCCGGCGCCGTCGCCTGCCACGTGG